>JAERRW010000038.1 GCA_016735235.1 Sulfurospirillum sp.
GCACTATATGTTTTTCTCTTCGTACTCATCTTTTTATCCCTCACTTTTATGTTCTTATTTTATCTTATGCAATAAGAATGTTGTATTAAATGGTTTGTTTTTCTGGGGACATTATAACTATAAAAGAAGCTACAGTAAAGATCTATTTTTATGAGACACTAAAGGAGCTAAAAGAGCATCTTATGCTATGGCTTTTGATGTATAACTTTGAAAAAAAGTTAAAAAGTTTGGAGTATAAAAGTCCATATGATATAATCATAAAAGAATTTGATGTTAAACCATCTAATTTTTATATTAATCCAACCCATAAGAAGGTGGGACTTAACACTTATTAACTTCCATGGACTCGATGAGCTAGGTACAAAAGACGGTTTATCGCCTTTCGTCCACCATTTACTCTCAAAAATTCCATCTTTTGTGCCTTCTTTGTAGGTAACTTCATCTGTAGCAGGATATGGTTGATTGCCGTAAATTCTTGAAGAATCCCAAGGCTGCTCTGCTGCAAATGATGCGATACGAGCAACTACTGGCGGTTCATACGCATTGCGTATAATTTCCGATTTAGTTCTATATGCTTCAACAGAACCATCATCTGATCCGCAACCAAGTAGAGAAAAAGTAAAACTTATACCACAATATATTTAATAACAAATTATAGTATAATTTTATTATATAAAAAAGGGTAAACATGTATAGAAAATTTAGTGAAATAAAATATTATATAAGAGCATATTTATGAAAATTATTTTAGCAAGTTCAAATCAAGGAAAAATTAATGAGTATAAAAGCTTAATGGAAGAGTTTGAAGTTTATGCTTTTAGTGAATTATTAACTCCATTTGAGATTATAGAAAATGGGGATAGTTTTAAAAAAAATGCTTTCATAAAAGCAAGAGAAGTATATAGAGCATTAAAAAATAGATCTGCTATAGTCATGAGCGATGATAGTGGCATAAGTGTAAATATCTTAGATGGCAAACCGGGTATACATAGTGCTAGATATGCAGGAGTTAAGGCAACTTCTAAAGAAAATTTAGATAAATTAGTTAGAACATTAAAAAATAGAGATATAAAAAGAACACCCGCTTACTATAGTGCGGCTATTGCTATAGTGTGTGAAAAAGGTGAATTTTGCACTCATGGCTGGATGCATGGTGATGTTATTGATGATAAACGAGGCAATAATGGCTTTGGTTATGATTCTATATTTATCCCAGAAGGATTCAAGCAGACTTTAGGGGAACTCGATGATAGTGTAAAAAAAGAGATTTCTCATCGTTTTAAAGCATTAGAGTTGTCTAAAATACTATTAAATAGATTGAAAAAGGGTAGAAATGAGTAGAGTTCTCATTATTGGAGCTGGTGGAGTAGGCAGAGTTGTTGCTAAAAAGTGCGCTATGAATAGTCAAGTTTTTAAAGAGATATTTTTAGCAAGTAGAACAAAATCTAAATGCGATTTAATAGCAAGTGAAATAAAAGAGTCTTTAAATTTTGAGATTAAAACCGCTCAAATAGATGCAAATAATGTACTTAAATTAACAAAACTTATAAAAAAAATAGAACCTAATTTAGTCATAAATATAGCTCTTCCTTATCAAGATCTTACCATTATGGATGCTTGTGTTTTAAGTGGTATTGATTACCTTGATACTGCAAATTATGAACATCCAGATACTGCAAAATTTGAGTATAAAGAGCAGTGGGCAAAAAATGAAGATTTTAAAAAAGCTGGAATTATGGCACTTCTTGGAAGTGGGTTTGACCCCGGAGTTACCAATGTATTTTGTGCTTATGCTCAAGAGTATCTTTTTGATGAGATAAATTATATAGATATACTCGATTGTAATGCTGGAGATCATGGGTATGCTTTTGCTACAAATTTTAATCCAGAGATTAATCTAAGAGAAGTAAGCTCCAATGGAAGATATTGGCAAGATGGAGTGTGGCATGAGACTAAGCCAATGGAAATTATGATGAAGTGGGATTATCCAGAAATTGGTATAAAAGATAGTTATCTTCTATACCATGAAGAGATGGAAAGTCTTGTTTTAAACATAAAAGGCTTAAAAAGAATTAGATTTTTTATGACATTTGAGAAAAGCTATTTAACTCATATGAAGTTTTTAGAAGATATAGGAATGTTAAGAATTGATGAAGTTGATGTTAATGGCACTAAAGTAGTCCCCTTAAAACTTTTAGCAAAACTCTTACCAAATCCAGCGGGTCTTGGTTCTTGCACAATTGGAACAACTAATATAGGTTGTGTCATAACAGGAAAAAAAACAGGAGTTGAGAAAAAAATATATATATACAATACATGTGATCATCAAGAGTGCTTTAAAGAGACTGGTGCGCAAGCAGTAAGCTACACTACAGGAGTTTCAGCGATGATTGGAGCTAAGATGATTTTAGAGGGTAAATGGAAAAATAAAGGAGTTTTTAATATGGAAAACTTCGATGCTAAACCTTTTATGAACGAACTAAACATGCAAGGTCTTCCTTGGAAAATTATTGAGATGAATCCAGATACTATTTGATTATACATATAATACCTTTGTGGCTAGTTTAGTACAAAATTGTTTTATAACTAAATAATTATTGAATATTATCTTTATTTGAAAATATTTTGTATTAATTAAGGTTAAACTAGCTAAACTAGCAAGACGACATTTTATTTAAAAGGATTACTATGACTAAAAAGCTAGCAACTATTGCTTTAGCAAGTACTTTGAGTTTGCCATTATTGGCTACAGAATTTATCACAATTGGAACAGGCGGTGTTACGGGTGTTTATTATCCAACAGGCGGTTCAATTTGTAGATTAGTAAATAAAGGTAAAAAAGAGCATGGAGTAAGATGTACTGTTGAATCTACTGCTGCATCTGTATATAACATTAATACAATTAGAGCGGGAGAGCTTGACATGGGTGTTGCTCAATCTGATTGGCAATATCATGCATACAAAGGAACAAGCAAATTTAAGGAAAAAGGTCCATTTAAAGATCTTAGATCTGTTTTTTCTATACACGGTGAACCTTTTACTGTTGTAGCTCGTGCTGATAGTGGAATTAAAACTTTTGATGACTTAAAAGGTAAAAGAGTTAATTTAAATAGCCCAGGTTCTGGAACTCGTAGTACTATGGAAGTTGTTATGGCAGCTAAAGGCTGGACAAAAGCAGATTTTAAAGTAGCAGGTGAACTCAAATCAAGTGAGCAATCAAAAGCACTTTGCGATAATAAAATTGATGCAATGTTATATGTTGTTGGTCATCCATCGGGATCGATCAAAGAAGCAACTACAACTTGTGATAGTGTAATTGTAAAAGTAGCTGACCCAGTAATTGACAAAATCGTTGCTGAGAATGACTACTACAAATATACAACAATACCAGCGGGCATGTACAAAGGTAATGACAAAGATGTTAAAACATTTGGTGTAGCTGCAACATTTGTAACTTCAAGTAAAGTAAGTGAAAAAGTTATATATACTGTAGTTAAATCTGTTTTTGATAACTTTGAAACTTTCAAAAAACTTCATCCTGCTTTTGCTAATCTAACAAAAGAAGACATGGTAAGTAATGGAAATTCTGCTCCACTTCATAAAGGTGCAATTAAATATTACAAAGAAGTTGGTCTTCTTAAATAAGACAAAATTAAGAATCAGATAATTTACAGTAGGCTAAATAAGCCTACTGTAACATATAATTATATCTCTAAAAATATGGAGATTTAATTATATGTTTATTTAAAAGGAAGAGTTTTGAAAAAAGAAGAAAAATCAGCTCAAGAGATAGCTATAGAGGCAGAATCGGGCGGTCGTCAGCCCTCTAATATTTATATGGCTAATTTCATACTCTACCTCGCTTTAGTCTGGTCGCTTTTCCAGTTATATGTTTCATCGCCATTAGTTCTTGAGTTTACTCCATGGATGAATGCCGATGTTGTTAAAAGAATTCACCTAATGTTTTCTGGATTTTTAGCATATTTGAGTTATCTTCCTTTTAAATCTTCTCCTAAAAGATATGTTCCCATTACAGATTGGATTATGGGCATAATGCTTATAGTGTCTATTGCGTATCTTATTTATGGGCAAGTGTGGGATTCACATGCATTTGAGATGAGATTAGGAGTTCCAAATCAGCTAGATTTAATAATGAGTATTGCAGGAATAGTTTTACTACTTGAAGCTACAAGGAGGTCGTTAGGACCACCGCTCATGATTGTTGCTGTTTTTGCTTTAATGTATGCTTATTTTGGTATTGGAGATTACAGTGGGGCATCTATTAACAAAATAGTATCTCACATGTGGATTACAACAGAGGGTGCTTTTGGTATTGCTATTGGTGTTTCGGCTACCATGGTTTTCTTATTTGTACTTTTTGGAGCACTTTTAGAACAAGCTGGAGCTGGAAACTACTTTATACGAGTAGCATTCTCTTTAATGGGGCATTTTCGTGGAGGTCCTGCAAAAGCAGCTGTTGTTAGTTCTGCGATGACAGGCATGATATCGGGTTCATCTATTGCTAATGTGGTTACAACAGGAACATTTACAATTCCGCTTATGAAAAAAGTTGGATTTTCATCAGAAAAAGCAGGTGCTATTGAAGTAGCCTCCTCAACGAATGGTCAGCTTATGCCTCCTATCATGGGAGCTGCAGCTTTTTTAATGGTTGAGTATGTTGGTATTCCTTTTATTGATATAATTAAACATGCTTTTTTGCCCGCAACTATATCGTATATTGCACTAATTTATATAGTTCATTTAGAAGCCATGAAATTAGGAATGAAAGGCATGCCTCGCCCTCATAAAATGGATAAAATGGGTCAGATGATAGGTGTTTTAAGTGTTGTTGTGGTTTTAGGTTTTTTAACTTGGGTGCTACCTCCTATTATTGAATTTATAAAATCCGTAGCAGGCAGCTATACATTTATGGCTATTCTTCTTATGATTAGTGCATCTTATGTAATACTTATATATTACTCCTCTAAAGTACCTGATTTAAGTAGTGAAGATATAGTAGAACTACCTCCTGTTGGACTTACAGTAAGAGCCGGTCTTCACTATTTGTTGCCTATTGTTGTTCTTGTTTGGTTATTGACTGTTGAGAGACTCTCGCCTGATTTATCTGCATTTTGGGCATCTATATTTATGATTTTTATTGTTTTAACACAAAAACCTATGATGGATTTTTTTAGAGGAAATTCAAATGTTTTTGGAAGAGCTAAAGAGGGTTTAGTAGATTTTAAATTTGGTCTTATTAATGGTGCTAAAAATATGATTGGAATTGGTGTTGCTACTGCGGTTGCTGGTATTATAGTCGGAACTGTTACTTTAACTGGTATTGGTCAAGTTATTATTGGTTTAGTTGAAACAGTAAGTGGAGGAAATATAATTTTAATTCTTCTTCTTACAGCTTTTATAAGCTTGATTCTTGGTATGGGTCTTCCTACGACTGCAAACTATATAGTTGTATCGTCTCTTATGGCTCCTGTAATAGTGAGTCTTGGAGCTGCTAACGACATTGCTATACCACTCATTGCTGCTCACATGTTTGTATTTTATTTTGGAATTTTAGCAGACGACACTCCTCCTGTTGGACTTGCCGCTTTTGCTGCGGCCGCTATATCTAAAGGCGATCCTATAAGAACTGGTATTCAAGGATTTACTTATGATATTCGTACAGCACTATTGCCTTTTATGTTTATCTTTAACACACAACTTCTAATGATAGGTGTTAATAATGTTTTTGATTTTGTAGTAACAGTTGTAACTGCCATAACAGGTATGCTTCTGTTTGCTGCCGCAACACAAGGTTTTTGGTTTACTAAAAGCAGATGGTATGAGACTATATTTCTACTACTATTAACATTTTTAATGTTTAGACCAGGGTATGTTTGGGATAGAATTGAGCCTCCGTTTAATAATCTTCCAGGAAAAGAGATATTTAAAGTTGCAGATAGCATGAAAGCAGGAGATAGACTGGAGTTTGTTGTATCTGGCGAAACCCTAGAAGGGGTTCAAAGAACATATACTTTTACGCTACCATTAGCAGAGGGAGAAACAGGCAAAGAACGAATTAGTGAAACAGGTCTCCAACTAGATGACATGTTTGGTCCTATGGAGGTAGCTATGGTTCTTCCCGGGAGCAACAAACAAGTAGAAGCTATAAAAAATGCTGGTGTTGATAGTGGGTGGATTGTTGAGAATGTAAGAGTAAAAAGAGATAGACTTCCAAAACAAATAGTTTTAATTCCTGCTTTTATGGCAATGTTCTTTTTAGGGTGGCTTCAGATTAAACGCAAAAAAAGATTAGAAAAAGAAGAAGTAAAAATTTAGTAGATAGTTAAGATAGATTTTTTATCTGTTAATAACCTCTATTTTTTACTATAAATATTACTATGGCTGGAAAGTTTCCAGTTCATAGTATTGAATATAATGTTCCACTAAAAATTGATAAATTTGAAGATATTATAAACTCTATAGAGGCTTATCAAATTTTTTAATTATAATCTTCTTCTAGGCTAGTGGATAGATATAAAATTAGATAAAAAGTTACAAGTAAGTTATTGGGACACAAAAGATAGATTATTTTATAAACAAAATATAGAGATGCATACTCCGTTCAATTACTGTTAAAACCAAAGAGAGATTATTGACTACAGAAGTTTTGCTTGAAATATTTCCAGAACTTAAAGATTATTGGCTTACTAAAGATAAATGAATTAGTAGTGTAAATAATTTTACTATCAATAGTAAAAGTTATGAAATTGGCAAGTATTATTTTGGTAAAAAGAGAGCTAAAAAAGAACAACAACAAGTAAGATGTTGATTTTTTGAGGCACTATACTAATCTAAAATAATAGTCTGTGTTGTAGGGACATCTAAGACTTGATGTTTTTTTGTTTTTGACAATTTTTTGACAATTTTTTGACCATCTTTTTGTTTATAGTTAGCCTCGTTTATTAAAAAAATCTCCTTTAGTTTACTATCTTCTATAATAGCATAAACATAATCCCCTTTTTTTGCTAGATATGATTCATGTGTAAATTTTGCATAGGAGAGTTTTTGATTGCTTGTATCATTCCCTTCTACCCCATATTTCCAAGTACCATTATCGTCGTCGCTAATAACAACAATACCTTTTATGGTGCCATCTTTAGTTAAAACTTCATTACCCCTTTCTGCATGTTGTTGCACTTTAGGTGTATGAAAATTATAATTTATAAACTCATCTGCACAAGAAATATCTACATGTACTAAAACTATTATAAAACAAATTATCACTCTTGTCATATATTTCTCCTAAACATTTTTATCTCTTTTTTTAAATGTAGTAATATTTCACTTTGCCTTACAAGTATATAATTTTTAAGCTTTTCTTTCATAAGCTTGCTTGGTGTAATATGTAAAACAATTTTATTGTTTACTATACTATAAATCATAGCTTTTGTTTTTACAATTGCTGTGAAACTTTTATTTGTTGGAACTTGAAACTGTAAAATTAATTCTGTATTCCAAAGTGGCTTATCGCTTAATGCTTTAATATCTTGCGGTTTTATATAAATAGCTACAGAATCCTCTGAAAGAGAAGCTATAACCCCACCTACTATTTTTTTATTATCTAAAGATAGCGATACATTCATATCGCTTACTGGTTCAATTCTAGTACTACTTCTCTCTACAGGTGAAGAATCTGGAAACTCAAAATCACCTAAAACAATTATACTTTTCTCTTGTTTTATTTTTACGATAGAGGCCTTTATGATCACTGGGATAAGATCATGCTTAATAAAAGTAAATTTCTCATTTTTATATAATTTAAATTTTATAGGATTAATTTCAAGTTGAATTGACCCTTTATTATAGTTTAAAATTTTTACTTTCTCTGTAATAGGAAGGTTTTGATGAAAGTTAAATAGTTTAATTGTATTTAATTTTTCAAAAATATTTTTTAAAACTTGCATGTCATTTTTTATTGAATAAAAATCAAAATCCAAAGTTCCACAAAAAATCTTTTTTTGTGAGGAGAGTTTAGATTTTGTATAATATTTGCTAAGCCTGTCTAAGAGAGTTTTATAAGTATCATTTTCATCAAGCAAAGCGATACCAACATGTTTTATTTCAATTTTAAACTTATATTGTATTTTTTGTAATATTTGTGCAACAGTAGACTTTGCATCATGAATTTTACAATTTTTCAAAAAGAGAATAAAAGTATCATTTGGTTGTAAAAGAATTGAATCAAATCCAGCCAAGGAGTGCATAAAAGAGATAACATCTTTAAATAAAAAAAGATTTTTAAAGTCAATATCATAACTAAATTTAACCACACTTAAAGGCATATTATTATTTTTAGCAAACTCTATGTTTGATTCAATAACGCCTCTACTAATAAAGGCATTAATCTTAACATCCATATTTTTCATTTTTTTCCTATAATAAAATCTATTTTAACTCAAAAAAACACATGTTGTTAGTAAATTTTTATTACATGTACTACTTAATAGAGTCAGAAAATTGAACTAAATCACCTTTTACCACCATACAGTTTCGGCCATAAAGGAACGGTATGTACCAATAGTGACTATAAACTCTTGCATTTACTATTAAATCACCCCTTAAGCCTTCTGAGCGACCATTCTCAATTGCATCGTCTGTAGCTTTTTCTAATTTATCACGAAAAGCACCAAAAGGAAAAATTACAACTCTAGTAACACAACTTTTTCCTTTAACTCTATTGTCTGAAGAAACTTGAGTGTTTAATCCGTTGATGCTATTTGTTGATAAAGCGGTCATGTTTCCAATTCTTTTTGAACAACCAGAAAATAGTAATGCTATTATTGGTATAATCAAGAGATGTTTTTTCATATTTTTTAATCCTAAAATTTAGATTTACTAAATTTATTTTGTTAAATTAGGTATATTCAAAATTTTTACATTAAGAGTAATGCGACTTTTTGATTACAACCAATTAAAGAGGATTATATCATAAATAACTCTTCTTTGTATTTTTAAATATTTCATTATGTAATATTTTGCCTATTATTTTTTATAATTCATTATAATAATTGTTCTCTCTAAGATAAATTGATATAAAAGTTTTAAGTTTTTTAAACCTAAATAAAGAACTTTTCAAGCATAAAATGATAAGATAATATCTAAATTTATGCAAAGTATAAGCTCGATAGACGAAGGAACAAAAAATGGAAATTGATGAGAAAAAAAAGAAAGCACTGGATTTAGCGATAAAACAGATAGATAAAGCCTTTGGCAAAGGCACATTGGTACGCTTAGGAGAGAAAGATATAGAACAGATGGCTTATATTAGCACAGGCTCTATTGGTCTTGATATAGCTTTAGGCATAGGTGGCGTTCCTTGTGGCAGAATAGTAGAAATTTATGGACCAGAGAGTTCGGGCAAGACAACTTTAGCACTACAGGTGATAGCACAAGCCCAAACAAAGGGGCATATATGTGCTTTTGTGGATGCCGAACATGCTTTGGATGTCAAGTATGCTGGTAATCTAGGAGTTGATACAGATAATCTTTTAGTTTCTCAACCAGATTTTGGCGAGCAAGCTTTAGATGTTGTTGAAACCCTTACCAGAAGTGGAGCGGTTGATCTTATAGTGGTAGATTCTGTTGCCGCGCTTACTCCTAAAACAGAGATAGAAGGAGACATGGGAGATACACATGTTGGACTTCAAGCAAGACTTATGAGCCAAGCTTTAAGAAAACTTACAGGTATTGTTCATAAGATGGGTACAACTATTATTTTTATAAATCAAATTAGAATGAAGATAGGAACTATGGGCTATGGTTCACCAGAAACAACAACAGGCGGAAATGCTTTAAAATTCTACTCATCTGTTAGAATAGACATAAGAAGAATAGCAACACTAAAACAAGGCGAAGAAGTTATAGGAAATAGAACTAGAGCAAAAGTTATAAAAAACAAAGTAGCTCCTCCATTTCGTCAAGCAGAATTTGATATAATGTTTGGTGAGGGCATAAGCAAAGAGGGCGAGCTTGTTGATTATGGTGTTAAGCTTGATATTATAGACAAAAGTGGTGCTTGGTTTAGTTATGGAGAGATGAGATTAGGACAAGGGCGTGAAAATGTTAAAGCACTTTTAAAAGAAAATTTGGAAATATCTTTAGAGATTGAAAATAAAATAAAAGAACAGATGCAGATAGGCGAAGAAGTTGAGCTAGAAAAACCAGAGTGATTTTTCATGGCATGTAAATAATTATAGGAAAAAAAATGATATTTATAGACGATATTTTTGCAGATGAAGTACTAGATAGCAGGGGCAACCCGACAATAAGAGCAACAGTAAAATTAAGCAATGGAATAAAAGCAAATGCAATAGTACCAAGTGGAGCAAGTACAGGAAAAAGAGAAGCACTAG
Source organism: Sulfurospirillum sp. (assembly GCA_016735235.1). GTDB lineage: Bacteria > Campylobacterota > Campylobacteria > Campylobacterales > Sulfurospirillaceae > Sulfurospirillum_A. The sequence goes on from JAERRW010000038.1 coordinate 10,413, forward strand.
AACTAAGGGATAAAGATAATCGTTATATGGGTAAAGGTGTTCTTAAGGCATGCAGTAACATAAACTCTACAATAAAAGATGCACTTATAGGCATAAATCCATTTGATCAAAGTTTAGTAGATACTATTATGAAAAATGTTGATGGAACCAACAACTATAGCAAACTTGGAGCTAATGCAGTTTTAGGTGTTAGTATGGCAGTAGCACGCACAAGTGCTAAAAGCTTAGGAGTTCCGCTTTATAGATATTTGGGAGGTTGCAATGCTTTAGTAATGCCTACTCCTATGTTCAATATTATTAATGGCGGAAGTCATGCAAATAATAGTGTAGATTTTCAAGAGTATATGATAATGCCTCTAAACTTTGATAATTTTCGTGAAGCATTAAGAGGTGCTACAGAGGTCTATCATAGTTTAAGAGAAATTATAACTAAACTAGGAGAGAGTACATCTCTTGGCGACGAGGGCGGATTTGCTCCAAATTTAAAAGACAATGAAGAGCCTCTAAAAATAATCATGCAAGCTATTAAAAAAGCTGGGTATAAACCAGGAATTGACATGGCAATAGCCATGGATACCGCAAGTAGTGAGTTTGCAGTTAAAGGTGGGTACAGATTAGAGAGTGAAAACAGAACTTTAAGTAGTGCAGAACTTGTTGATTACTTTGTAGATTTATGTGATAAATATCCTATAGTCTCTATTGAAGATGGGCTTAGTGAAGATGATTGGGACGGATGGAAACTTATGAGTGAAAAACTTGGCAATAAAATTCAAATTGTTGGAGATGACCTGTTTGTTACAAATGAGAAAATTTTGAGCAAAGGAATTGAAAAAGGAGTAGCAAATTCAATTTTAATCAAACCGAACCAAATTGGAAGTGTAAGTGAAACCATGCAAACAGTAAGACTAGCACAACGCAATAACTATAAGTGCGTGATGAGCCATAGAAGTGGAGAGAGTGAAGATACATTTATAGCTGATTTTGCTGTTGGGCTTAACTGCGGTGAGATAAAAACAGGAGCGATGGCAAGATCTGAAAGAACTGCAAAATATAATAGGCTTTTAGAGATTGAGAGTGAATTAAATGGAAGTGAATATTTAGGAAAATTTTTATTTAAATAATGAACAAAATACTAGAAGAGTTTGAAAATTTAAAAGAACAACATGACTCTGAAAAGGTCTCATTTTATTTAAAGATTTTCTCTCTTTTTGCTATTGTTGTAGGGTTTGGTATATATGTAGGTGATATACTGTTTGGTAAAAGCTCTTTAGATGTCTTGTTTGAACTACAATCAGAAAAACAGATATTAGAGCAAAATATAAAAGTTTTTAAACAAAATAATGCAATTTTGCAAAAAGAGTACTTTGAATTAAAAAATTTAGACCCAGATTATAAAGGATTTTAATGAGATATGTTTTAGTAATTCTTCCACTCTTAATAGTTGTCGTTTTTGCAAGAGAAAATCCTTTTATAATGCCATCGGTTTCTACTGTAACAGTAAAAACAACAGACAAAAGAGATTCAAGAGAAAACTTTAGTAGTGTTAAAATAAAACTTCCAAGTAGTGCTAGAGTATTAAAAAATATAGAGTTTCATTTTCAAAATTTAGATGGCTCTATGGAGAGTAAGAGTATAAAAGTTGATAATAAAATAGATTGGCATGATGAGTTAATAGTTAAAAAGTTTACAGATACAGCAAAACCAGCAACAAAACCAGCAACAAAACAGATTCAAAAACCTTTAAAGCCTAAAGAAAAAGTGGAGAAAATAAATTTTCAAAATTTTATAGTATTTACTATAGACGGCAAATCAATACATGTAAAAACTAAAGATGAAAAAATTAGAGATTTCTTGGTAATTAATCCATTTAAGATAGTAATTGATTTTAAAAAAGAACTCTCTTTTTATACAAAAGTATATAAATTAGAAAGAAAATTCTTTAAATCAATATCTATAGGAAAACATTCCGGGTACTATAGAGTTGCAATAGAGTTAGATGGTAGATATTTATATAGTGCAGAAAAAGTAGAAGATGGGTATCTATTTAAATTGAAGTAGCTACATGTAAAGACTTTACTCTTTACATGTAAATAGCATTAATATTTTGGAGTTCTCTCTGTTGGCCCTAAATACAATTGTCTAGGACGAGCTATTTTAATAGAGTCTTGCTCTTTTAACTCAATCCATTGAGCAATCCAGCCGGGAGTTCTACCTATGACAAATATAACAGCAAACATCTCTTTTGGAATTTTTAATGCTTGAAGAATTATGCCCGAGTAAAAATCTATATTTGGGTATAGGTTTCTTTCTATAAAGTATTCATCACTTAATGCAATATCTTCTATTTTTTTAGCAATCGCCATTAATGATGAGTCAAGATTTAACTCACTAACTAACTCTTGCTGAATGTTTTTAAGTATGGTTGCTCTTGGGTCAAAATTTTTATAAACTCTATGCCCAAACCCCATAAGTCTAAATGAATCATTAGGATCTTTAGCTTTAGCTATATATTTATCTACATTTTCAACAGAACCTATCAATTCAAGTTGTCTTATAACTGACTCATTTGCACCACCATGAGCTCTCCCCCAAAGTGCCGAAATACCACTAGCTACACATGCATAAGGGTGAGCATGAGTTGAGCCAACTACACGAACAGCAGTTGTTGAAGCATTTTGTTCATGGTCGGCATGAAGAGTAAAAATTGTATCAAGTGCTTTTATCTCTATCGGTTTTAACTCTATATGACTATGAGGATAGCCTCTTAACATGTATAAAAAATTCTCTGTAAAGCCCTTTTCCATGTCTGGGTAAATAACAGGAAGACCTTGAGAGTATCTATATGAAAGAGCCGCTATTGTAGGTATTTTTGCTACTACTCTTGTTGCCATCTCCATGTACTCATCTGGTGAATCTATATCTAAATGGTCAAAATAAAAGGTTGAAAGTGCAGAAACACCAGCTGCCAATATTGCCATAGGGTGGGCACGATCTGGAAATGCATCAAAAAGTTTTTTCATACCTTCATGTATAAATGAGCGTTTTTTTACCTCTAAACTAAAATCTTTCAATGTCTCTTTATCTGGTAACTTTTTGTGTAATAAAAGATAAGTAGTCTCCAAAAAACTTTTTTTAGTAGCAAGAAAAGCTATATCATAACCACGATACATAAGCTTTCCTTTGCCACCATCTATATAAGTTATTTTTGAACGACAACTAGCAGTAGAAGTAAAACCTCTATCGAAGGTAAACATACCAGTGTCGCTATAAAATTTTGATATATCTACAACATCGGGTCCAATTGTCGGTTCTAAAATTGGAAAGTCATACTTTTTGCCCGTTCTATTGTCTGTAACCGTAACTGTTTTATTTTTCATATAATCTCCTCATTATTAGTTTATCTATTTTAACTTAAATAGAGATTTTAATAATTGTTACTTAAGAGTAGATTTATTTTTAGAGAATGTTATGATTTTGATTCCAAGCATTGCTATAATAACTTCCATTAATGACGCTAAAATAAGAGCCGAATAGAGATGATGTTCTATACTATGAGATTCATAAGCTATAGTTGCAACCGCTATAGTCAGTGTCAAAGGCATAGATTGAGAGAGTGCAAATCTAAATGTATCAACTCTTCCAAGATAACGAATAAACACCAATGAAGAGAAAACACGAGTTACTATCATTAAAGTTGTAATTGATAGCGCCGTTTTAATAACTTCAAAATCCCCCAAAGTGAATAGATTAAATGTAGAGCCTATATAGATGAAAAATATAGGCACTAAAAATCCAAATCCAAAAGATGAAATTTTATGAGGCAAGTCTGCTTTATGCTCAAAAAATGTAGCAATAAATATACCGGCTATAAATGCTCCAAAAGCTATCTCTATTTGAAGCCATATCATAAGACCAATCATAAGAGAAAAAATTCCCATTGATAACCTTAAGTCTTGCTCTTCTTTATCAAGATGTGGCATAAGATAAGTTTTTATTTCAGGATACCACCAAAAAAGTACACGCAGGAATTTAAATATAATAACTATTCCACCAACAAAGAAAACCAAATAAATAATTGCTTTATATAGTTCAAATCCTATACCAAACTCTAAAGACGCCCCTACAAAAGTAAGTAAAGAGATACTAACGAGTTCTCCCATACTTCCTACTATCATAGAGAGGTTTAGCCATGGTGCATTTTTGCCATAATCTTTATATAGTGCAAGAATAAGCCCAACAGAAAGGGTAGGAATAATAATAATTAAAATTTTCTCAACATCAAGATAGACAACAAATATAGCCGATATAATATATAAAAGCATAAGATATAAAATAGCTTTTTTAAATAGACTTTTATCTAATGTGGTAAACATCTTTAAATTAACTTCAGTCCCCGCCATAAACATAAGATAAAAGAAACCAACATGCGCGGTAAGCTCAAATAGATAAATGTCAGTTAAAAAGCCAAAATATGCTGCAAGCATACCTAGAATTATCTCTAAAGCTGGCGTAGGTATTCTCATGTATCTTGATAAAAAAGGAGATGCGAATAGTATCGCAGATATTGTAAAGATAATTGTAACTTCAGTCATTATAAACTTTTGCTATGTTTAATCCAAGAGATTTTATCATCTTCTTGTCTTTGTCTATATCTTTGCCACTTGTTGTGAGATAATCCCCTAAAACAATTGCATTAGCACCAGCTTTAAAAATCTCATTTTGTCTATCTTTAAATGTAATCTCTCTTCCTCCCGCAACCATTAATTTAACATTTGGAAGCTCTTTTTTTACCCATTTTATTATTTTTAAAGCCTCTTCAACATGTATTGGTTTTTTTTTGATAGGGAGTGCAGAATTTGGGTGAAAAAAATTTAAAGGTACTGTTTTTGCATTTAATTGTTTTATTGATTCAATAAAAGAGACTCTCTGTTTTTCACTCTCTCCAAGACCAAAAATACCTCCGCATACTAAGTTTAAACCAGCTCTATTTACATCTTCACAAGTATCAAATCTCTCTTGCCAAGTATGAGATTTACATATATTTGGAAAGTAATCTTTAGAAGTTTCAAGATTATGATTATATGAAGTCAGCCCTGCTTTTTTTAAGGTTTTTAACTGTTCAAAAGTTGCAGTCCCATTACATGCAATAATATTGAAATCTGGTATTTTAGCTCTAATGATATGAGTTGCTTCACAAATAAATTGTAGTTTTGTATCATTAAGGCTTTTTCCAGAAGTTACAAGACAAAAACCAGTAGCACCTCTTTTTCTTGCTAATTTTGCCTCTTCAAGAATTTGAGATAACATTTTGTAAGAGTATTTTTTTATATTTGCATTATGTTTTATGCTTTGTGCACAAAATTGACAATCCTCATGACAATTACCACTTGAGACATTACAAATAGCACACAGAAATATTTTCATTTAAAATTCAACTTTGTGTTTACATGTAAAGCACTCATGGTATCTTTTTGTTTTTAACTCTTTTTTACCCATCATGCCTGAGCATTCAGGACACTTCTCTTCTGTAGGTTCAAAATTAGCTATAAATTTACATTTCGGATAGTTTCCGCATCCAAAAAATTTACCCCGTCTTGACATTCTCTCAACTATATCTCCGCCGCATTTAGGACACTTTATATCAATAGTTATTTGAGGTTTCTTTTTAGCATTCCCTAAATTTTTAGTGTACTTACACTTTGGAAATGTACTGCAACTAATAAATTTTCCAAAACGCCCCTTTCTCTCTACAAGCATATTGCCACATTCTGGACAATCTTCGCCAGTAGGAGTAATAACTTTAAGGCTTTTTATATTCTCTTTTCCATCTGCTATTTTTTTCATAAATGGCTCATAAAACTCATTAAGGACACTCTGCCAATCTTCTCTATTTTGTGCTACAAGGTCAAGCTTTTCCTCCATGCTAGAAGTAAAGGAACTGTCTACTATTTCTGCAAAATGTTTTTCTAAAAGCTCTATCACTGTAAAAGCATTTTCGCTTGGTATAAGCTGTTTTTTCTCTATAGTTATATAGGTTCTTGCAACAAGTGTCGATATAGTTGGAGCGTATGTAGAGGGTCTACCTATGCCTAAACTCTCTATTTTTTTAATAAGGCTAGCTTCGCTATAGTGAGGTGGCGGTTCTGTAAAGTGTTGATTTGCATCAAGTTTAGTTAAATTTATTTTTTGATTTAACTCTAAATTTGGTAAAAGTTTATCTTTATCACTTATTCCATAAGCTCTATAAAACCCATCAAAAAGAAGTTTTCTACCAGTAGCCTTAAATTCTGTACTATCACTTTTAAAGATAATGCTTTGAGATTCAAACTTTGCACTATTCATTTGTGAAGCTAAAAACCTATTGTATATAAGAGAGTATAGTTTAAGCTCATCGGGTTTTAAAAAACTTTTAGCAACTATTGGAGTAAAGCTTATGAGAGTAGGACGAATTGCTTCGTGTGCTTCTTGTGCTCCTTTAGCTTTTGACTTATAGTATTTTGGTTTTTCTGGAAGATAATTTTTGCCATAAGTATTTAAAATATGTTCTCTTGCATCTTCTATAAACCCTTTTGCAACATTAAGAGAATCTGTTCGCATGTAGGTAATAACTCCCATCACTCCTTTATGAGTTTTAACACCCTCATAGAGAGTTTGTGCAATCATCATAGTTCTTTTTGGAGAAAATCCCAAAGAGCTTGATGCAGATTGCTGTAGTGTTGAAGTCATAAAAGCTGGACTTGGGCTACTTTTCCTCTCTTTTTTTTCAATAGAAGATACTATAAAGTTCTCATTTTTTGCTTTTTCTTCTATCTCTTTAGCATATTCACCATTGGAGATAGTCATTTTTTGTATTTTTTTAGTATCGAATTTCACTAAAATTGATTCTATATTTTTATCAAAAATTCCATCAATTGACCAAAATTCTTGTGGCTTAAAGGCTTTTATCTCTTTCTCTCTATCAACTATTATTTTTAGTGTTGAACTTTGAACTCGTCCAGCACTAAGCCCTCTTTGCACTTTAGAGGCTAAAAGAGGAGACAATTTATAGCCTACTATTCTATCTAAAAGTCGTCTAGTTTGTTGAGCATTTATGCTTGAAAAGTCAAGTTTACGAGGGTTGTTTAAAGCATGTTGAATTGCAGTTTTTGTAATTTCATGAAATACTATGCGAGGAAGGTCTTCAGGTTTTTTACCTATGGCAGTAGCTATATGAAAACCTATAGCTTCTCCCTCACGATCCTCATCTGTAGCTATGTATATTGTTTGTGTTTTTTTTGCTAACGCTTTTATCTCTTTCACTGTTTTTGCATGGTCTCTAGAAATTCTGTACTCTGGAATAAATACTCCATCTTCTATTTTTATACCAAAACTACTTTTTGGCAAATCTCTAATGTGTCCTTTTGATGCAACTACTGCATACTCTTTACCCAAAAATGCTTTTATTGTTTTTACTTTAGTGGGTGATTCTACTATAATTAAATTTTTCATTTTATACCTACTATATTTATATTAAACATAAATGTTTTTTGAATTGTAGCAAAAAAAAACAGTATTGGCTATAAATTGTATTAGTCTACACCATTTATTAGCTACATTGAACCCTAAAGTGCAATTTTCTAAAATTTAAAATTGAAATATTGTTGCATTTTAGATATACTAAATAAAATACCAAATTTAAAGAGTAGATAATGGTTACAAAAGAAGATTTAGCAAATGCAATTTTAGATTTGAAAATATCTCAAAAAGCATCAGATGAAAGACTTAATAAATTAGGAAAACTAATTGGAAATGTATCGAACAACCAAGGAGATATAGCAGAAGAATTTTTCTATAACTCAATATCTGCTAATCCAAAACTAAATGGCATTGATTATGATTTTACAGATAAAAATATAACAAGAAGAAGATTTGGCATTGAAGATGAGTTCGACATGGTTTTAATAAATAGCAAAGATGTAGCAATAATAGAGACAAAATATAA
>JAERRW010000034.1 GCA_016735235.1 Sulfurospirillum sp.
TAAAAACCATATTGGAAATTATAGGCGAAGATACTAATCGAAAAGGTTTAGTAAAAACACCTCATAGAGTATTTGAAGCTTTTAAAGAGATGACTCAAGGCTATCATCAAGACCCACTTAGTGTGCTCAATGATGCACTTTTTGAGAGTGATAACAATCAAATGGTACTCATAAAAAACATAGAATTTTACTCCACATGTGAACATCACATGTTGCCTATTATAGGACATGCACATGTGGCTTATATACCAGATGGTAAAGTCGTGGGACTCTCTAAGATTTCTCGCATGGTAGATATTTTTACAAAAAGATTACAAATTCAAGAGCAACTTACAGAGCAAATTGCGAATGCTATAAATGAGGTTATTGCTCCAAAAGGTGTTGGAGTTGTTGTGCAAGCTCGCCACATGTGTATGGAGATGAGGGGAGTTAGCAAGACTCACTCTATTACAACAACTTCTGCACTTCGTGGTCTGTTTTTAAAATCTAATACAAGAAAAGAGTTTTTTGATATTATAAACTCCTCTTCACAAGCCCATCGCTAATGCCACTACTAAACTTAAAAGAGAGGTTACAAAAAGAGAATCTATCTCCAAAATTTGGAACTATCAAAAAAATTAGCTCAACCACAATAGAAGTACAAGGACTACGACCAAGTATTGGTGATATTGTAAAACTTATCTCACTCGAAGATGTCAATAAAAGCGAACTTGGCATGGTTACAGAAATAGACCAATACTCGTTTTTTGTATCTCCATTTGGTTTTATTGAGGGTTTTAAAAGTGGCGATAAAGTATTTATAAGTGGACAAGGCATGAATATTCCAGTAGGAGAAGAACTTTTAGGTCGTGTTATTGATCCTTTTGGAAAACCCAAAGATGGCAAGCCTCCTATTAAAACAAATTGCCACTCTTCTATAATGAAAGCTCCACTTGACCCTATGAAAAGGGGACTCATTGATGAGCCTTTTGGAGTAGGAGTAAAAACAATAGATGGACTTCTTACATGTGGTAAGGGTCAAAAAGTAGGTATCTTTGCTGGAAGTGGTGTAGGAAAGTCTACACTCATGGGTATGATTGTAAAAGGTAGTATGGCACCTATAAAAGTAATTGCACTCATTGGAGAGAGAGGTCGTGAAGTCCCTGAATTTATACATAAAAATCTCGGCGGAAATTTAAAGAATACTGTATTGGTAGTTGCAACAAGCGACGATTCGCCTCTTATGAGAAAATATGGAGCATTTAGTGCTATGAGCATAGCAGAATACTTTAAAAATAGAGGCGAAGATGTGCTTTTTATGATGGATTCTGTTACTCGTTTTGCTATGGCTCAAAGGGAAATTGGCTTAGCACTTGGAGAGCCTCCTACATCAAAAGGGTATCCACCATCTGTTTTATCACTTCTGCCTCAACTTATGGAGAGAGCAGGAAAAGAGGAAAACAAAGGATCTATTACTGCATTTTTTACTGTATTAGTTGAAGGCGATGATCTTAGCGATCCTATAGCAGATCAATCAAGAAGTATACTCGATGGTCATATAGTTTTAAGTAGAGAAATGACAGACTATGGAATCTATCCACCCATAAATATACAAAATAGTGCGTCAAGGGTTATGAGTGATGTTGTAGACGAGAAACACCAGAAATTAGCAATGAAATTTAAAAGATTAAACTCTATACTTAAAGAGAATGAAGTATTAATACGCATTGGAGCTTATCAAAAAGGTAACGATAAAGAGTTAGATGAGGCAATAAGTAAAAAAGAGATAATGGAAAAGTATCTATCTCAATCACCAGAAGAGATATTTAAATTGAGTGAAAGCATTGAAAAATTAGAAGAAATTTTAAAATAAAGTATTTCTTAATAAAAAAAAGTATAAGATACTTTTTGTCCTAATTAAAATGGAGAGTTAAATGAGAGTTTATTTAGATAATAATGCTACTACTATAATAGACCCGAAAGTGTTTGCTAAGATGAAACCATACTTTATTCAAGAATATGGCAATCCAAATTCACTACATGACTTTGGAACAAAAACACATGTGGCTTTGAAAAAAGCTATGAATCAACTCTATATTGGTTTAAATGCAGACGATAAAGACGACATAGTAATCACATCATGTGCCACAGAAAGCAATAATTGGATTTTAAAAAGCATATATTATGACCATATTTTAAATTGTAAAAAAAATCATATTATTACAACAAAAGTAGAACACCCATCTGTAATCTCTACATGTAAGTTTTTAGAGACTTTAGGGGTGGAAGTAACTTATCTTCCAGTTAATAAAAAAGGCATTATTGAAACACATGTATTGGAGAGTCATATCACCGATAAAACCGCACTAGTTAGCATAATGTGGGTAAATAATCAAACTGGTATGATTTTTCCTATAAAAGAAATTTCTCAAATATGCAAAAAAGCTAATGTTCTTTTTCATTCAGATGCAGTCCAAGCAGTCGGTAAAATTCCTATTAATTTAAAAGAGATAGATATTGATTTTTTAAGTTTTTCTGCACATAAATTTCATGGACCAAAAGGAGTTGGTGGGTTGTTTATTAAAAATTCACAAGCTTTAACTCCTTTACTTCATGGCGGTGAACACATGGGAGGCAGAAGAAGTGGAACTCTAAATGTTCCTGGCATAATTGGCATGGGGGAAGCATTAGAGTTATCTATTGAAAATTTTAATTCAAAAAACAGTAATATAAAAAAATTAAGAGATACACTTGAAGATGAAATTTTAAAACTTGATGATGTGTTTGTAGTTGGAGATAAAAACGAAAGAACTCCAAATACAATTTTAGTTAGCCTAAAAGGTGTCGAGGGCGAAGCCATGATTTGGGATTTAAATAAAAATGGAATCGCTGCTAGTACTGGAAGTGCATGTGCGAGTGAATTTTTAGAGTCAAATTCTGTCATGGATGCTATTGGGGCTGAAAAAAATTTAGCCCATACTGCCCTTAGGCTTTCACTTTCACACTTCACAACCAAAGAGGAGATAGATTACACCGTAAAAAAATTGAATAGTGCTGTTAAAAGATTGAGAGCAATATCTAGCACATATTCATATGCACCTAATTGGCATGAGAGTAAATTATAAAATTAAATATAGGAAAATATTATGGCAAAAAATGATTTAATTGGTGATTCAATTTGGGAACAATATAGTAAAAAAGTGCAAGACTTGATGAACAATCCAGAAAATATGGGTGAAATTACAGAAGAGGAGACTCAAAAAAAAGGTCTTAAACTTGTCGTTGCAGATTTTGGAGCAGAGAGTTGTGGCGATGCGGTACGACTTTATTGGGCAGTTGACGAAAAAACAGACACAATAAAAGATGTAAAGTTTAAAAGCTTTGGCTGCGGAACGGCAATAGCTAGTAGCGATACCATGGCAAAATTATGCAAAAATAAAACTGTAGATGAGGCAGTAAAAATAACAAATATAGATGTAGAATTTGCAATGAGAGACAACCCAGATACACCAGCAGTGCCACCTCAAAAAATGCACTGTTCTGTTATGGCTTATGATGTTATAAAAGCAGCGGCCGCTTCATATAAAGGTGTTGATATTGATAGTTTTGAAAATGAAATAATTGTATGTGAGTGTGCAAGAGTTAGCCTAGGAACAATCAAAGAAGTTATAAAAATAAATGACTTAAATACAGTAGAAGAGATAACAAGCTATACAAAAGCTGGAGCATTTTGCAAATCATGCATTAAGCCCGGTGGACATGAAGAGAAAAAATATTATCTTGTAGATATTTTAAGAGACACAAGAAAAGAGATGAAAATAAAAAAAATGTCAGATCTCGCTGATGCTAGAATACTAAAAAAGAGTAGTGAGTTATCTTTTGATGACTTTACCGTAGTTCAAAAACTAAAAGCTGTAGAAGATGTTATAGATAAAGATATTCGCCCAATGCTTATCATGGATGGCGGAAATTTAGAAATACTCGACATTAAAGATTCCGATGATGGTAGCATAGATATCTATATTAGATACCTTGGAGCATGCTCTGGGTGTGCTAGTAGTTCGACTGGAACTCTTTTTTCTATAGAGTCAATTTTGCAAGAAAATTGTTCAAAAAAAATAAGAGTACTGCCTATCTAATCACTTTATAATTTTTATAGGACTCATTTTTCTAAACAAAATTATGGCTATTATAAATGTAAAAAGTTCTGCTATAGGTATTGCTAAAAATATACCGCTATTGCCAAAGAAAAGTGGTAGAGTAAATATAAAAAATAGAGGAAAAATCAAACTTCTCGATACCGAAATTATTGCTGAAGGCAGGGGCTTGTGTACCGCAGTAAAATAAGCTGATATAGTTAAGTTTACACCATTAAATAAAAACACAGGCCACACAAGCATTGCAAAATCTAAAGCTATCTGCCTTGCTTGATTGTTTGAATCTCCTAAAAAAATAGTTGCTAGTTGATTTGGCAGAAGTGTAATGAGTGCTATCATAATAAAACCAGTTATAGCTACATAAATGAAAGCTAATTTTAAAAACTCTTCTATTCTATAGGGTTTTTTTGCTCCAAAGTTTTTGCTTATAATGGGTTGCAAGGAATCACTAATTCCAAAGCTTATCATTACTCCTACCCATAAAATATAATTTATTATAGTAAAAGCCGCTATACCTTCTACACCAAAAGTTACTATCATAATGTAGTTAAAAATTAATGTAGTAATTCCTACTGAAATTTCATTAACAAATTCTGAAAGACCATTTCCAGCAGCTTTTATGATTTGAATATAGCTACCAACTGGTTTTATAAATTTTAGTGTTGCTTGTTTTGAAAAAAAATGAGGTAAAAGTATAAATATAAGAGCTAGTTGAGATATGCCAGTTGCAAGAGCGGCCCCGAAGATCCCTTGTTTTAAATAAAATATAAAAACCCAATCAAGAATCATATTTATAACCGCACTCAAAAGAAGAGCCATAAAAGCTAGCTTAGGTCTATTGTCTATTTTTACAAAATAATCCAATACTACCCCTATCATCAAAAAGGGCATAAAAAACAGTATAACAAAAAGGTACTCCACTGCAATACTAGTAAGCTCGTCAGTTGCTCCAAAAAGATGTAAAATATCTTCTATGTTTAAAAGCAATATTGTACAGATAGTTAAACTAAGAATCGTAATACTAAGAAGAGTTTTGCTAAAAATAATAGAGGCGTTTTTAGTATCGCCTTCCCCTATTAGTTTTCCACTCACTACACTACCTCCTATAGCTAGCATTAGCGATAATCCAAATAAAAATGAAAATATTGGTAGACTTATATTGATGGCAGCTAATCCAGAAGTTCCAATAAAGTTACCTACAAAAAATCCATCAACTATACTAGCTGATGAAACTGCTAACATGCCTAAAACCGATGGAATTGCATATTGAAAAAAAACAGATGATACTTTATCTTTTGTTACATCCATAAATGCCTTTTACTCTATTATGTTTTTATTAAGTCTAAAATTGGAAGTTTATTAATGGCGCGCCCGACATGATTCGAACATGTGACCTTTGGTACCGCAAACCAATGCTCTATCCAGCTGAGCTACGGGCGCAATTAGAGATGAATTATACCCAAATTGATAAGAAAATCAAAGCCCTATTTTATTCTTACTTCCTTGTGTCTTTTCTAATAGCAGTTACTAACTGATAATATAAAAACCCTAATGTTGTTTTATTGGCTAAAAAAACTAAAGGATTTTTTTTAATGCACTCATCTAAATCTACAATAGACATGTACTTAAAAATATCTATAAATACTACTGGGCGTTGACAACTAAAGCATACAAATACCCATGTTGAAAATCCAACAATAAAAATCCAAAATGTAGTTAATAACCAATCTGTAGAAAACCTTGAAGTATGCCAATTTATATTAAAAACCACCCAGTCAAGTTTATTGCTTAAAGGGTTTTCATTTAAAAACTCTCGTCTTTTTTTAAGTTCATTTGAATGATATTTATTTGCCTCAATTTGATTACCAATTTTTTGACAATTATATTTTATAATCCTATATGTTTCTTGAGAAATATACTCTGTTTTTTCTAATCCCTTGGTTGGATAAAAAATCATCTCATTTTCAATATTTGTCTTATCTAAGTCTAGACCTTTGGAAAACTCTGCCTCTCTAAAATGCGATAACCCTTTAAATGTTACATGTTCAAAAATTAATTTGCTATTAAATTCACATTCTCCAAATAATGCAAAACCTTCGAAATTAATTAACTTAAAAATAATATCTTTATTATCTTGTAAAAATTTTGATTTAAAGAAATTTACATTTTTTTTAAAGTTAGTATTATTGATGTCAATTAAACCAACCTCACAATTATGTAGTTTAAAATTATGCTCAAAATTAGTATTATTGACTCTAAAGGATTTGATTTTGCAAGTTTCTGTTTTTTCACTATGATGAGGATTAACATAAAACCGATCTTTAAAAAATGATGATTCTATGTTTACTTCTCCAATTAAAGAAGATTTTATATCAATAGAACCATTCCAAGTTATATTTTTAGCATTAATTTTACTAAATTTACAAGTGTCAAAACATAAATTTAATTTTTCTCCAAGACTCTTACTTGCAATATTTTCTAGGCTAGTCATTTTTCCATTTATAAATAGATTGTTGTTATTATTGAAAGATAATAAATCAAAATCAACATTTAAAAAGATTACTTTATCTGCTTTAAATTTTACATATTCAGATTTTTTAAGAACATTCATAGATTCATAAGGAACATTCTTAGATTCATAAGGAACATTCTTAGATTCTAAAAAAAGATTTATTTCAAAAAGTTCATCTGCTTTTTTATATTCCACTTCATGCTCCATTACAATGCTCCATCTGCTTTATTGTTCTTGTGTAGCATAATACATAACTTTAAACTCCATCATTTAAAACATTTGATTTTTTAACAAATACAAGTACATGTTTGTTGCTTAACCCTATTTGTAGCCATTGGGATTATTGGATTGCCATCGCCAACTATCTTTACACATTTCATCTAGTGTTTTTGTTGCCTTCCATTTCAATACCTCAAAAGAGTAACTTGGATCTGCAAAACAACTTGCTATATCTCCCTCTCTTCTTCTCTCTATTTTGTATGGTATGTTTTTACTGGATGCTTTTTCAAAAGCTTTTATCATCTCTAAAACAGAATAGCCATTTCCAGTACCTAGATTTAGTGTGAGTACTTCTGTGATATTATTAATTATTTGAATTGCTTTTAGATGTCCTTGTGCCAAATCTACTACATGTATATAGTCTCTTACTCCTGTACCATCATGGGTGTTATAATCATCTCCAAATACACTTACAAATTCTCTTTTACCCACTGCAGTTTGAGCAATAAATGGCATAAGATTATTTGGTGTACCGCTTGGATCTTCCCCTATAGTACCAGATACATGTGCCCCCACAGGATTAAAATATCTTAAAAGTACTATTTTAAATTCTGGATCACTTATAAAAACATCTCTTAATATCTCTTCAATAAATAATTTACTTTTACCATAAGGGTTTGTCGGGTTTAATGGAAAATCTTCCTCAATAGGTGTAGAAGACGGATCGCCATAGACAGTAGCCGAAGAACTAAAGACTATTTTTTTACAGTTATTCTTTTTCATACAATCTAGCAACACTAAAGTACCATTGACATTGTTATCATAATATTTTATTGGCGTCTCAACAGATTCGCCTACAGCTTTTAATCCCGCAAAATGTATAACATGCTCAATGTTGTATTTAGTAAATAGTTGTTGTAATTTTTCACTATCTCTAATGTCGCCATTTTCAAACAAAATATTTTTATTTATAAGTTTAGAAACTCTTCTTAGAGATTCTTTAGAAGAGTTGCAAAAGTTATCATATACTACAAAATCATAACCTGCCAAATCAAGTTCTACCAATGTGTGAGAACCAATATATCCAGCTCCTCCAGTAACTAAAATTTTGCTTTTTTTTAATTTAGAGACATGTGTTTTCATGCTATGTTTTCTCCTGTCTTGAATTATGGAGTATTGTAGCTTAAAATGTTTAAATAATAGTGTGCATTTGTTACATAACCTCTATTCTCACAATAAAAATTCTTCTATTTTTTTATGATGTGAATCTGGGTATTTAAATAAGTACAATTTAGAGATGAATTATTCTGTTTAAGCTTGGTTGGTTTAAGGGGAGGGTTACAACATCTATTTTTATATTCATCTGTGTCTCCTTGAGTATTTGTTATTTTACCCAATTGACACAGATTTTTGAACGGTTCCCGTTCCAACGATTTATTAAGATGAATACTGCTTAGATCTTTAATTATTTTTTTTGCTAAATAATATGATAGATTAGGAGGTACTGCATTTCCTACCATTTTATAACCAGCAGTTAAATTATTGTAATAAAACTTATGAGTATCTGAAAATGTTTGTATTCTTGCACACTCTCTAATGCTTAATCTTCTATATAGATCTTCACTACCTTTTGCGAATACTCTTTTGTCTTTTTCTACAAACTCCATTTTAGGAGCTTGTGGATGTAGTGGTGCATGTCTTCCGCCTGCTTGAATTGTAAATGATGGTTCATCCCAACTTCTTACCCTGTTTCTTGACATAAACATTGATGAAAATCCACATGTCATATATTCATGATTAGCTATTTTGCACTCATTTAAATTTGTATAATTTTTATCTTTGGCAGATAAAACATTATCTTTTAAGTCATCGATCACATCTTTCAAAAATCTTTTTTTTGAAAATCCTTTTGGAAATTCAAATGACATGTTTAAATCTTCTCTAAAACCAATAAAAAAAATTCGTTTTCTTGTCTGTGGCACTTTATAATCATGAGCATTTAAAAGTTTAAATGATAAATTATATCCACTCTCAATAAAATGATTTTTAATATTTTCTAAAGCATCACTATGCTTACTTGCCAACATGCCAGAAACATTTTCGGCTAAGAAAAATAGAGGTTTTTTATCTCTTAAAACTCGTATAAATTCAAAAAATAGTTGTCCTCTTTCATCTTTTATTCCTCTTGATTTTCCTGCTTCACTCCAACTTTGACATGGTGGGCCACCAATAAGCCCTAAGGTCTCTGGAATTTCATTTGATGGAATTTTTGAAATACTTCTTCTATCTAAAATAGTATCAGGAAAATTTTTTTCAAATGTTTCCCAAATATCTTTATCATATTCATTTGCCCAAATAGTTTTAAAACCAGCTTTTTCAAATCCTAAATCTAAGCCACCAGCACCTGAAAACAGAGATATTATATTCATAATACTAAACTTTAAAAATTAATAGTTTCGCATCTATTAATTGAACTGGATTATTTGGATTTTTAATTTTTACATCTTCAATTTCTACATTATTATTATTATCAATAACTTCCTTATCTTCTCTTGGCAAAGAATTATATTTTTCTTTTTTCATTAAACATATTAATTGAAAATCTTTTGTGTCATCAAAGTTATAAATATAATCAAAAGTTTTATTCGGATTATCAATATGCCACATACCTCTAATTCTTAAATCTGTAATACCTAAAGGATCAACCTTTTTAACTTTTCCTAACTCTTTAGTTTCTGAAAATTCTACATCTTGTATTGTATTTACTCCACTAGATATAGTATTTTTAATTCTTTCATAAGTTTCTTTATCTGCACAAAAACAATCACCATAAACAAGCCATAAAGATTTTAAAACTAATTGATTTGTATATCCAACAGCATAAAGCATATCCTTTATACTCCATTCGGGGGCTGACCCCCCCCATTTTTTTCTCTTATCTGCTTATTGTTTTTTCTTCTTTTTCGCTTCTATGTCAACTGTAATTGCAACTTCATCACCTACTACTAATCCACCTGTTTCTAAAAGTTTATTCGATATTAAACCAAACTCTTTTCTGTTTATTTTAGTTTCAAGTGAAAATCCTAGTCTAGTGTTTCCCCAAGGATCTTTTACTGTACCATTATTTTGAAAATCAAAAGTTACCTTTTTTGTAATTTTTTTAATACTTAGTTCGCCTATAGCTTTGTTTTTATCTATAGAAAGCAATTTAAAGCCTATTGTAGGAAATTTTTCAGTATCAAAAAATTCAGCAGATTTTAGATGTTTATCTCTATCTGTATTTTCTGTGTTAATTGAAGATACTTCAATATTTGCGTCAAGTGTTTTGAATTTTTTACTATTTTCATCATAATCTATAGTAGCGTCATAATTTGCAAACGATCCATATACATTTGAAATCATCATATGCTTTACTTTAAAACCAACCTTTGAATGAGCCATATCGACTTCATAGGTAGATGCAAAAACTGCCGAACTTAAAAACAAAACTATTAGTAATATTTTTTTCATTTTTTTCCTTTGAATTTGTTAAGTTTTACTATTTTGACTATTTTAATGAAACATATAGCCAAATTTACTAAGTAAAATCTTGAATACTTTAGATTCTATGTTGAACCAACTTTAACCCTTTTTTTAGTCTACCATAACTATTTAAATTTTTTATATACACCTAAATATTTTATCTCTTTAGCAAAAAATATTAACTCTTCAAGTGCTAGTTTTAAATTTTTTTTACTCAAATGCCCATCAATATCTATGTGGAATTGACTTGCTTGAAGAGAACCGGGAACAGAATAACTCTCAATTTTCATAAGGTTTACCCCATTTGTTGCAAAACAACCTAGCACCTTGTATAGGGCTGCTGGAATATCTTTTACTTGAAAAACCAGTGAGGTTATATACTCTTCATGGGCTTCATATTTTGGTGTTTTAATATCTTTTGAAAGAATAATAAACCTTGTAATGTTATCTATTTGATCTCCAAATTTATTGTCTAAAATCTCTAGATTATATAGTTTTGCTGCTAACTTGGAAGCTATAGCCCCATAAAGTTTATTGTTTTTTTTGCTTATTTCTTGTGCCGAACCCGCTGTATCGAATTTAACTAATGCTTTTATTTGCAGTTTTGTTATATTTGTATGACATTGTGCTAAAGCTTGAAGGTGTGAAGAGACATATTTAATATCTTTTTTTGTAGAACCTTTAATGCCAAGCAAGCAGTGATTAACTGGCTCAAAATGCTCTTGTATTATATGTAGTGATAACTTTGGAATAAGTCTATAGATCTCTTCTACACGACCTGCTGTCGAGTTTTCTACTGGTATCATAGCTAAGTTTGCTTCCCCAGTCTCTACTAGTTTCATAGCATTATTAAAAGTATCACATGCTATTGGGATTGAGTTTGGAAATGCCTTTTCACATGCTAAATGCGAGTATGCTCCTTCTACTCCTTGGTAAGCTATTATATTGTTCAAGCTAATCCTTCATTTTAAAGCAAAATTATACATAATACTTACTTCGCATTAAGTAAATTACTCAACTTTTGCACATAAAATTCATTCAGTACATTATACATCTTAAAAGCAATATCGTGAAAAAGTTGAGTTTTATGTGCAAAAGTTGAATATTTTATGTTAATTTTAATTTTTATTATGTAATATACTGCAAGGATTAATCATGTTTAAAAAGATAATTATTGCTCTGTTTGTTGGGATTGTTTTTTTCTGTATTGCTTTATTTGTATTTACGACCGTACAAGCAAAGCTTGTCGGTGTTATAGCTTTTTTAGTAGTGTTTTGGACAAATGAAGGATTGCCTCTAGGTGCGGTCTCTTTATTGCCTATCATACTTTTCCCATCTTTAGGCATATTGAGTACAAATGCAACTTCTGCAAACTATTCACAATCTATAATTTTTCTTTTTCTTGGTGGTTTTATGATTGCTATTGCTGTTGAAAAGAGTGGACTTCATAAAGTCATAGCAAATAAAATAATCTCTCTTTTTCCCTCAACAATAAGAGGGATTATATTTGCACTTTCTATTACTTCAGGAGTGCTTAGTTCTTTTTTATCAAACACAACTACAACTCTACTTTTAATGCCATTAGCTCTGTTTTTAACTAATAATATAAACATCAAAATGAGATTTGTTTTAGCTATTGCTTATGGTGCTAGCGTTGGGGGGATTATGACACCCATAGGAACACCGCCAAATCTTATCTTGATGGGAATTTTAGAACAAAGCGGTCTTCAGTCTATCGCTTTTGCAAGTTGGTTTGGCATGGTTGCACCACTCGCTCTTATCATGTTTATTGTTGTACCTTTTGTTCTCTCAATTGGTGCAGAAAATATAAAAATAACTAGAGATGAGAGTATAAAAGCCATGAACAGTGACCAGAAAAAAGTCATGTATGCACTTTTAGGGCTTATTGTTATTTTATTTACAAATGCTCCTATAGAGCCTTATTATAGTGGTTTTGGACTCAATGAAAAAGGCTTACTTTTAGGTTTTGGTCTTATGATGTTCGCACCACCATTTAACATACTCAAGTGGGAAGATAGCAAAAAGATACCTTATGAAATTATCTTCCTTTTTGGTGCAGGCTTCTCTATAGCAGCTGCATTTACAGCCACAGGACTCTCTCAATCTATAGCAAATTATCTTTTAGATATAACAAGTTTACCACCCTTTATACTTCTTCTGGTCATCGCCTCATTAATAACATTTACAACAGAGATTACAAGCAATACGGCTCTTATATCGATGATGTTGCCAGTTTTGTATGCAGTTACAAAAACTGCCAATTTAGATCCAGTTCTTTTTATGATGGTTGCGACCATTTGCTCAAGCTATGCCTTTATGCTACCTATTGCAACACCACCAAATGCCATAGCCATGTCAAGCGGAGCCGTGAATATAAAAGACATGATGCGATATGGTGTTGTATTTAATCTGGTTGGTATTTTTCTGATTTCTGTCATCTCCCACTTTTTTTGGTAAATCTTTAACAAAGGAGATT
>JAERRW010000052.1 GCA_016735235.1 Sulfurospirillum sp.
GTTCTAATATATTTTCAAAGTATTTTGGAATTTTAAAATCATATGTTCTTAATAAAAAAGTAGAATTAGAAAAAATTGATGATTTTTTTTTAAAATTAAAAAGTTGTGATGACGATACAGTTTTTATGTTAATTAATCCTTTTTTATTAAGAACATATGATTTTAAAATTCCAAAATACTTTGAAAATATATTAGAACTTGAGGAAAGCAAAAGCAAGCTTATATTAAATATTATGATAATAGCAACACCCATAGAATCATCAGTAGTAAATTTTATAGCTCCTTTAATTTTTAATACAGATAAACATTATGTAGCACAAGTACTACTGGATTCTAATACATATAAAGAGTATGGTATTATGGAAAATATATCGAACTATTTAGATGGCTAAATAAACCTTTTACATTGATTATTGTATTAATTGCTATTTGTTTCAATACCATGTTATTTTCAGCAAGTGGAGCTACTGGAATTGGATCTTCTACTGCAAACTGGAGAGATGGTTTAAGTGCAACTTCTCTAGCACAGCAAATTCAAGGTGAAGGGCTTACTATAACAAACCCTACTATTAAAAGAGGTAATTCTCGTCAAGTAGGTATATTTTCAAATGGTATTAGCGGGGCTAAATTAAAGATAGATGAAGGCATTATACTTACAACAATGAGTGTTCGAGAGTCTTTTACAACTAACAGTAGTCAACGAACCTCAATAAATAATATTGATATTTCTGCGGATAGTGATCTATTATTGATTGACAATATGGCTAGATACGATACTGTCATTTTTGAATTTGATGTTACTTTGGATGCAAATACAAGATTGCTTTTAATTGAGTATCAATTTGCTTCTGAAGAGTATAATGAATATGTTGGTTCAAAATACAATGATGCTTTTGGGTTTTTTTTATCTGGAGGGGATTTAAACCAAACATATAATATAGCAAGAGTAGTTGATGATTCTGTAAAAATGACTACAGAAACCATTCAAAACTATCCTACAGTTACTATTAATAATGTAAATAATGGCTCACTTGGCTTAATGGATGATTCAACACCTCAAAATTTAATGAACTCTAATTATTTTATAGATAATGTTGGAAATAATCACTATTTGCATCCGCCTATAAGCTCTCCAATTGATGTAGAATACGATGGAATTACAAAAAAACTACAAGCGGTTGTTGATAATTTAACTCCAAATATAACATATCATTTTAAAATGGCACTTGCAGATACAGGCGATTCTAGTTGGGATAGTGGTGTTTTTGTTAATAAAATTAGAGGCATTAGAGAACCTTCATTTTGTTATGATTACTCTTATTCACAAAATGGAGAGTACTTTACAGAGTATAATGATGGTTCAAAATTACCTTTTATAAAAGGCAATATACTTCCAAATGATGATATAAATGTAACCATATATCTAAGAAATGAAGAGGTATCAGATGTAGTGGCTTACAATATAACTATGGATATAACAGATATAAATACAACTCAAGCAATTTACAAAAGAGATACAACATCTGTACTTAATACTGGAAAAATTTTAACAACACAGATACCCGATACTTCAATGAGCGTTTCTGACTCCAAAATAACAGATATACCTTATGACGATTTAGGTAGTAAATCGTATGCTTATTTGCATTATGGGCTTACTCCTAGCAATATTTCTAACATAAATATGCCAATTAATGCCCAGCTTCATTATGATGTTGAATTTGATGTGGGAGGTGGAAATACAATACAACAACATTATGATGTAAACTTAACAGACAACAGTACTGCAACAGGTAAAATTAAAATATGTGCAAGAGACAATGCAAGATATGAAGCAGATTGGGGCATATTTAATGTTGTTGCTAAAGGCATATATGACTATCCTTCTAGTATTAAATACAACATACCCACACAAGTTGTAAAGCGACCTACAAACCTGTTAGTTACTGCCCACGACAAAGATAGTCTTAACTTTACAAAAGAGGTTAATTCAACTACTTTAGTAGGCATAGACTTAATTGATGCTGGAAAATTTCATAATATAAAAGCAAGTTGTGATGACCCTTCAAGCGCAATTAGCCCAATTATATGGATGGCTTTTAAGAACTCTTCATCTATTGATCTAGATTATGAGATAATTAATGCCATAGCAGACAATAGACTAGAACTTAACTCTTTAGAAGATTACTACCAAGTGGCTAGAGAAAATACTGCTTATAGAATCTCTTTTATTACTACCAATGATGGCAAAGAGAGTTTAATAGATACATCTTTAGGCTCTAGTCCGGGATTTTTAAAACTTAATAACTTGAAAGAACTCACAAAGAACATTACTACATGTAAGCAACCTGTAAATAAGTTTTCAAATAGAAATACAACAACAACAAAAGTGAATATTGCTTGTGGTACTTCTAAAAACAAAGAACTTAGCCCATTTAATTATCAAAGATGCATGAAGTGTCTATTTGGATACAACACTAAACATGTATGCTCGCGCGATAACTTCTCTATAAGACCAGAGAGTTTCAATTTAAAAATAAGCGATCAAAACCAAACTGATAAAACACAAACACTACATTTTGCAGATGATAGAACTGGAGTATCTACTCCAAATACTGATAAAATAGATATAGCCGTAGGGTATGCTTATGGGTTTGATATAAATGCTACAAGTCATAAAGGAAATAGTGCGACTCTTGGATATACTAGATATTTCAACACAACATCAACAGATCATAATATATCTTTTATATGGAATTCTGACAAAAATAGCACCGTTTGCAATGACATAAGCTCGCAGCCACTTATTTTTAACATGATAGATGGAGTGGCTAAAGGTGAAGTAAATGCGACTAATGTTGGAGTATATAGATTAAACATAATAGACAAAGGGTGGACAAAAATAGATCAAGCCCCAATAATGCATCATGAGGGCATAAAAAGTAGTTATTTTATTCAAGGAGATGATTGCTTGGTAGATAGTTCTGTGGTACAAAATACAAATATAAACCCCTCTATATCTAATAATGTTTTGAATGATATAAATGGATGTGATATAGATACAAATAACCATAATAATAGTGATGCAAATTTAAAATATAGAGATTATAATGTTACTATTCACCCTTATGCTTTTGATTTATCTAGCATGATTTTCTCAACAAGAGCATCAAATATATTAAATTCATCATTCATATATATTGCAAATCTTGATCACAACAAAAGTAATAACATGTCATTTAACTCTAATGGATTTATTAAACCTATTGGATTTAACAATATAGTTCCAAGCAACTATGTAGCAGATTGTTATGCTAATGATATAAATATATTTATGAATGGCATAATTGAGCTTAATACTACCTCATATTTAGCTAGATTTATAGATTTCAATAGCACAGGTCAAGTTATGGATTATTTTGTAACAGATATAAACAATAGTGTGGATAATAATTTTACTTTACTATCGATTTCAAAAAAGAATTTTAGAAAAGATTATAATGGAATTATGCATGTAGATATAGCCATGAACTATAAACGAGATATAACAATACCTATAAATCCTCTTATGGTTGAATTTAAAAAAATAGATATAAATTGTAGAAAAGATTTAGATTGTCAAATGAATGCTAATTTTAAAACAGACTATGCTACAAGAGGAACAAATGATTTTAATGATATAAATATTACTCACTACTACGGTAGAGTTCATGCTCCCGATTACCAATTTGAAGGCTCATTTGGCGATGCAAATATTATGTATGAAGTTTATTGTAAAAATTGTAATAAAAATATATACAATATAAGCAATTTAGAAAGCCCAGACTCAATTTATTGGTATCAAAATATTGATCATAATAATACAATTGATGGTAATGTTCCTGTTGCAGAATTTAATTCAGTAGGTGCAAGTATTGTCATAACAGATAAGAACCCTATAAACAACGGAGTTCAAAAGAACAAATTCACTTCTATTAGCACACCAACTACACCAAACAAAGATAGAATACAAATGAGACCTAGCCCATGGTTGCTTTATAATAGGTTTAATGCTACGGCTTTAACAAATGATTTTGATGTAGAATTTTATTCTAAAGGCTCTAGTTGGGCGGGAAAAGGCAATATAGGCAATACTGTAGATATAAATATATCTGTAATTCAAAATAAAAGATTAAATTGGTAATGAAAAAAGCATCATCTATGATAGAGTTAGTAGTATCTATAGTTGTGATAGGTATAGCAGTTATGACTCTTCCGCTTATGCTAGAACAGACGCAAAGAAATAGTACTTTTACTATGCAACAAGAAGCAATACTAGTAGCTCGCACAAAACTAGGCAATATACTAACATACTCTTGGGATGACAACACTGTGCAAAATAATATTATTGGAGTTCTAGATGTACATGTAGATGCCGATGATGAGTTAGATAGAAATACAACTCAAAGAAGAGTAGGACATGTTTCTCAAGACAGAAGAAGAAAGTTTTTTACCAATAGCACATTTGCCACTACACATGTAAATCTAGGCAGTGATGGCAGTATAAATGATATAGATGATTTTATTGAATTTAACTCATATAATTTATCGGGTAATCTTGATTATAGGTTTAAGTTTGATATTAATACTACTGTTAATTATCATAACGATACAGCAAACTATAGTGCGCAAGACATGAGTAACTTCACATTTTCAAGAGTTCTAAACACAACATCAACAAATATAAAAAGAGTTAGAGTATCGCTATATTTAAACGACATAAATACAACTTTAATGCTAGAGGCTTACTCTGCAAATATAGGCGGTACTGCTCTATTGAGAAGAGTTTACTAATGTTAAAAAAAGCATTTACTATGTTAGAATTAGTTTTTATTATTGTAGTTATGGGCATAGTAGCTTCTATAGGGGCAAATATAATTATAAATTTATATGAAAATTATCTCAAAACACGCTCAATAGATAAACTCCAATCACAAACAGAGATAGTTTTAGATCAAATAGCAAAAAGGTTGCAGTATCGTATAAAAGATAGTGTCATAGCAAGAGATATGAATGGCATAAATTTATACACAAAACTATCTACTTCTACTAATTTAAAAAATTATGAAATATTAGAGTGGATAGGCAAATCAAACGAAAGTTTTTTAGGAAGATACGATGGGAGTAGAGTAGTTCCAGGCTGGAGTGGTTTTATTGATTTAGATTCTAATGAAACTAATAGCACAGCAAAAACACTTAAGACTAGTGGAAGTAGGCTAGATTATGCCAATACTATTATATATGCTCTTAGTTATGGCGAGGTAGACTTAAATGGTACGGCCCCACAAAGACCAGCTATTATATTTAGAGGTAAAGATTTTTTAGATATTAACCAGTATGGGTGGAGTGGAGTAGATGGAAATTACACACATCGTGTTATGATGAAAAATAGTGATGTATTAATTTTTGATGAAGGAAATCCAACTACAATTTATGAGCAGTATGATTTAGCATGGAGTGCTTATGCTCTAGTTTCAAGCGGAGAGAGTAGTGATTTTAATTTGACTCTTCACTATAACTATCAACCATGGCATAACGAAAAATATGATGATAATTCAACAAGAAAAATTGTACTTATGCAAAATGTCAGTACATTTAGATTTACACAAATTGGTGAGACTATTCGCTTAAAACTCTGTATAAATGATGCCAATAAAAGTGGTGATTATAATTTTGCATTTTGTAAAGAGAGAGTGATATTTTAATGCGTAGCGGTTTTTCTCTATTAATAGCTTTACTATTTCTTGTACTAATAGCGACATTGTCAGCCTTGAGTCTATCACTCTCAACAAAATCAACAAAACAGACAACTGATATTTTTCTAAAAAATCAAGCGGAACTTTTAATCCGTAGCGGAACTGAGTTTGCAATGCTCGCTATTAGTGGACATGATTATAGTGCTAGTTGTTTAAATACTTTGAATATTACATACCCAAATAATGAGACAAATTACACGCATGAAATTAACATAACAATATCATACATAGGTCGTAATTTACCAATAAACTGCATAGTACTCGATAACAATATATCAACTTTAGAATCAAATAAAACTGTTATTATAGATACAGTTGTCTCAACAAATCCAATTTTAACCCCCAATATAATACCAGAACAAATACGAATGCATAGAAGAAGTATACAAAAACCTTAAGGTTTATTTTGTTATACTTTTTAGTACATAAGAGGCATAAAGGAGATAAAATGAATTTAAGTATTGTTGGAAAACAGTTAGAGTTGACTGAAGCGATTAAAACACATGTGGAAAATGGAATAAATTCATTAAATAAATATAACTTAGATATTATCTCAACAAGAGTTGTACTATTTGCAGATGAAAACAGTGGTAAAAATAGTTTTAATGCAGAATTTGCCATTAATCTTGCTCATAAAAATACAATTGTAATCAAACAAAACAATAAAGACCTTTATGTTGCAATAGATTTAGCAATAGAGAGAGCAAAAAAAGTTCTTAGGCGACATCACGATAAAATAACTAATCATAAAATAAAAAATATTGCAGTAGCAAAAACAGAAGTTTTTGACAATGAAGATGAGGTAGTTCCAACTAGACTAGATAGCTATAAGCCTATTGAAATAGAAGATGCGCTAAATGAACTCAAAGAGAGTAATAAAAATTTTTTTGTATTTATAGACATGGATGACAAAATGCGTACTATCTATAAAAAAACTGATAATACATATGGTCTTTACTAATTTAAACTACTATTGTTAAAGATTATTTAAAAAGATGTTTATGTGTTATTTTAATAGAGTTTATAACTTGAATAACCTCTTTAACACCCATTTCGGCAATATCTTCGTTATCATTAAAAACTTCATCAAGACTTTCAAGATATGCATCAACACCATCAGAAATTTTACCATCTTTTACTCCTGCAAAATGTAGAGCAACTTCAAGCATGTCTGCTAACTGCATTACTATCTCATCGAATTCAAATTCTTCTTCTTCTAAAGTGTTAGTTAAGTTTTTATGAGTGATTATGTACCCCTTTATTTTGAAGTATTTTTGTAACTTGTTTTCTTATGTCATCATACATAAAACTGCCTTTAAAGCTATTTAAAAGTCCGCCACTTGCATTTGGATGTCCTCCGCCATTGCCAATTTTTGCAGCCATTTTACTTACATCTATCTTTCCATTTGCCCTTAGACTTATAGTTTTTCTTGAAGTTATATCCATAAAAAAATCAAAGTTGGGATTTGTTTTTAAGAAGTCATTTCCTATGATAGAAACATTGCCTATATTGTAAGTCAATATTCCTTTGAATTCTCCATAATTTATCTTCATTTTGTCTCTATTTGTTGTAAGCATAGAGACATTACATGCGGAGACTAGATTGCTAAGTGTATCATCTTTATCTTTTTTAAAAAATACTTTTTTTATATTATGAGTTGCTTCATCTAGAGCAATATGTGGATTTTGTTTTGAAAAATATGGTTGTATATTTTGAAGAATGCTAAACATGTAGTTAGTGTTCTCTTTATTAAACATAATTCTGTTTATCTCTTTTGCTCCACTAATAAGCCCGAGACATACCTTACCTAATTCAAACTCACTGCTATCATCGAGCCATATATCGACTGCATTAATAACATCTACTAATTTTGAAAGATTTTTATCTTTATTCATGATAGAACTAAAAAAATCATATGTTATTTTTGTTGCACTTCTTGTGTGATCTAAAAAATACCACTCAAACTCATTTGCACAATCTTGTCCACTTTTATGATGGTCAAGAAGTATAAGCTCTATATCTTTTTGGTTGGTTTTCACTTTAGCTTCTAAATTTTTTGCATCTTCAAGTGTAAGATTTAAATCTGTTATAAGTATCAAGTTATTTTGAATATTACTATTTGCAATATCTTGCATTATTTGGTTTACTCTTTCATGTATCTCTTTCCCATAGTTCGAGTTTAAAAATTCAACATTTTTAAAAAAGTGATTCGTTATCATCTGACAACCATAGCCATCTAAGTCCGTATGCGATAGATGATATATTTTGTATGACATTTTATTCCTTCTTTGTTCTATAAAGTTTCAATCTCTACGCTACCCACAACCTCAAATTTTGCTTTTGAGTCAATCTCTGCATGACTTAATACTACAATATCTAATCCAAACTTTTCAAAAATATCATTTAGTGATTTTCTAAGCATAGGGTCAACAATAAGAACAACAGGAGAAATCCCATTTTTTAGTAGTTTTGCAGCCTCATCACTTACAACTTTTACAAGCTTATTTATTTGACCAATATTTAATAGAAGCTCTCTTACTCCATCTCTATCGTGAGAAGCATCAAGTAATTTTTGCTCTGTATTAGCATTAAATGTAAGAAGTTTTAATACACCATCACTATCTATGTACTGTTTTGTTATTAGTCTTGAGAGTTTTGAGCGAACTTGTTCTACTATTATGTCTATATTTTTAGTAATTTCTGCTACATCGCTTATGGTTTCAAGTATAGTTAATAAGTCTTTTATTGGTATTTTTTCATGTAAAAGAGCTTTTAGTACTTTTTGCACAAGACCTATAGTGGCTACTTTCAAACAATCATCTACCACAATAGGAAAAGTCTCTTTTAGTTGATCTATAAGATTTTGTACCTCTTGGCGAGTTAAAAGTTCCTCAGAACTTGATTTTATTAGTTCACTCATGTGAGTTGAAATTACGGTAGCTGGATCAACTGCGGTATAACCTTTGATAATAGCTTCTTCTTTTATCTCTGGATTAATCCAAAGTGCATCAAGTCCAAATGCAGGCTCTTTTGTAGGTATGCCCTCTACCTCATCACTTACAAGCCCGCTATCCATTGCTAAGTACTTATCTGGGTATATTTCGCCCTCTCCAATAGCAATTCCTTTTAGTAGTAGTTGATATTGGTTTGGTTGAAGGTGCAAGTTATCTCTAATTCTAACTTGCGGTATAAGATATCCAAAATCACTAGCAATTTTGCGTCTCATGCTTTTTATGCGCTCTAGCAAGTCTCCGCCTTGTGTGGGATCTGCAAGTTTTATAAGTTGATAGCCTAAATCTAGCTCTAAAATTTCTAGTTTTAGTATGTCATTTAATGCAGATTCTTCCTCTTTTTTCTCCTCTTCTGGACTCTTTTTTGGAGTTTGTGCTTGTGCAGATTGTTCCGCATTTGTTTGAGAGAGTTTAGTTCCTGCTTTAGGCTGTTTTGGCTCAACATGTCGAGCAAAAAACTTTTCTAGTGAAAAAGTTCCATCATGTGTAATTTTTACAAGATAACCAAGTCCTAAAAAGATAAGCCCTACAAACCCTAGAGAGAAAGTAGGAAGACCAGGAACCATAGCAAACATCATAAGAATAAAACCAACAATAAAAAGAGTTTTATATTCACTAAATAGTTGATCTATGGTACTTTCTGAAAAGTTTTTATTATCATCTCCTTTACTTGCTCTTGTTATAATAATACCAGTTG
Organism: Sulfurospirillum sp.; assembly: GCA_016735235.1. Classification (GTDB taxonomy): domain Bacteria; phylum Campylobacterota; class Campylobacteria; order Campylobacterales; family Sulfurospirillaceae; genus Sulfurospirillum_A. The sequence goes on from JAERRW010000052.1 coordinate 9,505, forward strand.
CAGTAGAAGATATAAGTGCCGGGAGTTGAGAAACCAAACCATCACCAATAGTAAGTATTGTATATGTTTGAGCACTAACTGCAATATCTAAATCATGTTGAAAAGCACCGATTAGAAAACCACCGATTATATTAATAATAGTGATGATAATACCAGCAACCGCATCGCCTTTTACAAATTTAGATGAACCGTCCATTGCTCCATAAAAATTTGCCTCTTGTATAATAGTTTCGCGTCTTTGTCGAGCTGTTTTTTCATCTATAAGTCCAGCATTAAGATCAGCATCTATTGCCATCTGTTTACCGGGCATCGCATCTAATGTAAAACGAGCAGCTACTTCGGCAACTCTTGTTGAACCTTTTGTTATAACCATAAAGTTAATCAAAACTAAAATTGAAAATACTATAATACCAATGACATAGTTACCTCCAACAACAAATTGTCCAAAACTAGAGACAATACTACTAACCGCATCGGTTCCTTCATGTCCTTTACTAAGTATCATTCTTGTTGTTGCAATATTGAGTGAAAGTCTATATAGTGTTATAATCAAAATAAGAGTAGGAAAAGCAGTTAAATCTGTTGGCTTGGGAATATAGAGTGAAATTAAAATAACAAGAACAGATATTGCTATAGATACTGTAAGAAAAAAATCTAATACTCCACTAGGAAGTGGTACAATAATTATGGCTATAATAGCTATAATAAAAGCTACTACAGTTAAATCTTTTAACCTTACAATAGTTTCTAAAAAAGGAGCAATGCGGGTAAGCATGCTTTTTCGCCTGGTTCCCATATTTACCTTAAATAAATGTATTTAACTAATTATATCTTTGAGAGACATGTTATCTAAAACATTATCAATTTTAGCTTGAAGTTTATTTAAAAATGGTAAAATTTTACAAAAATCTTCTTCGTTCTTAGGACAATATCCTTGTACAGTAGTACATTCCAATACTTTAATGGTTTTTTTTTCGGCACATGCAATTATCTGTTTTAGACTAAATTCACTAGGCTCTTTTGCAAGTAAAAATCCCCCATGAGCACCTTTATATGATTTTAAAATACCCTCTTTTGCAAGTGATTGCAATATTTTTGCTAAAAAACTTTTAGAAATGCCAAGTTCGGTCGATAAAGTATCTACATCTTGAGGAGTATTGCGTTGAGAAATCATTATTAATGACAATAAAGCATATTCACTTGCTTTTGTTAGTAACACATGTGCTCCTTTAAATAAGAGTAAAATTGTACTTTATATTAACTTGTTTTTTCTTGATAATCTCAACTTTTAGCTAATTCTTAGTACTGTTATCTGTTTTTGAATGCGGACTCTTTTGTGAACTTGTTTTAAGCAAGTTATTTTTAAGTTTTCATTGGCTAGTATTTAATGGGTTTATAAAAATGTTAGAGAATTACTTTGCAAAATGAACATATTAAAAAAAAGGAATTTCAAAAATGACAATGAAAGCAGCAATATTAAAAAGCTTAGAAGAGTTAAAAAGTCTTACTCCTAGTGATAAAATTTATGACTATATTGTAAGTAAAAATTATTGCATCTTTGAAAAAAGCAAAAGACCAAAAAGCACAGTCTCAGCACAGCTTGCAAATTTAATAAAAGATGGTGATTCAAGAGTCAAAAGAATTAAAGGAGATGGAAATTTTTATTTATATTATCATACAAAAAATGAAGAATCAATTGATATTGAAAATAGTAAAAAAAATGATACTTCAAAATCTATCGTTTCAAAAAAAGAAAATTTAAAATATCATGAACGAGATCTACATGTACTTTTGTCAAGTTATTTAAACTCTAAAAATATTCACTCTAAAACAATTTCACATGAACATTCAAAACAGAAGAATGACAATCATCAAAAATGGATACACCCAGATATGATAGGAATAGACTTTTTAAAGCTTCAAACAACAACACGACAATTTGTTAGAACTGTAAGCATAAAAGATATTTTTAAAATTACTTCTTATGAAGTTAAAAAAGAGATAAATACCGACTATGAGCTTAAAAAATGTTATTTTCAAGCAGTATCGAATTCAAGTTGGGCTAATTATGGGTATTTGGTTGCATTTGAAATAAGTAGTAGCTTAATCGATGAGATGGAGAGGTTAAACCAATCATTTGGAATTGGTATAATTAGGCTAAATATAAACCCATTTGAGAGCAAAATTTTATTTCGGTCAAAATATAAAGAGTTAGATTTCAAAACCATAGATAAATTGTCTAAAGTAAATGTTGATTTTAAAAAGTTTATTGCATATGTAGAAAAAATATTAACAGCAGATGAAAAATTTATTAATTTATCACAAAAAGAGTTAATCGAATTTTGCGATAAATTTTTTACAGAAGATAGTGAAATTGAAGAGTATTGTAAAAAACATAATATATCTAGCCCCACAGAGTAACTAAAATGCAACGAATAAGTGAAGATTAGCTATAATTAATAACCTAATTAAACAAGGATTTTTTATGCAAACTATAGAAGTAGCTGGCTCAACAGTAGATTTTTTTAAGTTTTTAGATGGAAATATAACTGTATTTACATTTGATACATCAAATTGTCAGCCACCAGAGCCTATGGTAAACAGTATGTGTGGCTTGCAGTTATTGACTAAATCTAATCAAAGACTAGAGATGATAAATCACAAAGCACCTATGGGACTGTTTCCTAAAATTGAAGATGATTTTGATTATAAAATTACCAAATTAGATGATAGTGGGAAAGTAAAAGTTGTTTTTACAAAAAAGGAGAATGCAAAAAATAGTACAGATTTTACTCAAAATAGTTGTAGCGGATAAACAGTTATGGTAAGTATCACTAGAGATTTTGCTCCACCATTTAAACTAATAGCACCATTTTTCATAATAGGGGTTATTTTTTATTTAATAAGTAGTTTTTTGCTATTTTTTTTTGATGTGGAGCAACTCTCTTCAACAGCTAGTCTACATGTAATTAGCTGGGTACATATCTTTTTGCTAGGGTTTGTTATGATGACTATTTTTGGTGCTATGGCTCAGTTGATTCCTGTAGTATTGGAACATGGTCATTTTAGTGTAGATTTTTACTATATCATCTGGCCACTTTTGACTTTGGGCATTATGTGCATGAGTTATGGTTTTATCTATAATCATCTTATACTCTCTTTTGGAGGCATGATTGTTTTAATAGCAATGAGTATTTTCTCGATAGAGACTTTTTTAACCATAAAAGATGTTAAAGAGTATAGTTTGGTAGTTGTAAGCATGCTTATTTCAAATATATTTTTGATAACAGGCATTACAATTGGTTTTATTATGGCTTTAACTTTTGCAGGTTTTATTAGTACCAATGTGATAATGCTTTTAAAAGCTCATGTTTACATGCTTATTGGTGGTTATGTTCTTATAACTATTATGGGGTTTTCATATATACTTATTCCTATGTTCGGATTGGCTCATGGTTTTTCCTCTAAACCCTTAAAATTGGCTATATGGTTGCAGAGTATTGGCGTGGTTTTAGTGTTTGTATCTTCTTTAATAGAGTCACATTTTTTAATCAAAATTGGGTATTTTTGCACTCTTATTTCATTGCTTAGTTATTTTTATCTAATATATACAATAAACAAAACAAGAGCAAAAAAAGAGAATGACATGTATATTGTGTCTCTATTAATTTCATTTGTATTTTTTGCTATTGGATTAGTTTTCGGAGTCCAACATGTAGTAACATCAAATGAGATGTATGCAGTTTTAAGTGGTTGGTTAATATTTGTAGGTTTTTTTGGCTTTATGATCTTAGGACATCTATATAAAATAGTGCCTTTTTTAGTCTGGTATGAGAGATTTTCACCACTTGTTGGAAAACAAAAAGTTCCAATGCTAGGCGACATGGTGCCAAAAAAAAGTGCAAATTTTCAAATCTATCTTACCGCAATAGGCATAGTTCTATTTTCGGTTGCAATATTTTTTCAAAATAGTACCTTACAAATAGTGGGGGCTTCATCTCTTAGTATTGGGGCTATAATTTTATTTTTCAATTTAATATTTATGATACGATTCAAATAAAGGGCAATTTATGTATTCTAAAGAGGAAATTTTCAAAGCAGTTAGTACAGTAATAGACCCAGAAGTTGGATTCAATTTAGTTGAATTAGGTTTAATATACAATGGAGAATGCGATAAAAAGGGCAATGTAAAAGTAACCATGACTCTCTCAACAAAAGCATGTCCACTTCATCAACTCATTATTAAGTGGGTTGAAGAAGCGGTTTTAAGAGAGTTGCCAAAAGTGATACATGTAGAAGTTATCGTAGTATGGGAGCCAGCTTGGAACATTACAATGGCTAGCGAGACAGTAAAAGATAAGCTAGATGGTAAAACAAAATAGGTCAATCACGCAGTAGTATTTAAATATTTAAGATATAATTGCTCAAGAGATTTCATTTAGTAGAGTTATTAAAAATGTAAAAAAAGGAGAGAATTTTGAAAAAATTAGTATTTTTAGTGTTATTAAGTTTTAGCACTTTACTGTTTGGGGCAGAAGAAAGTGTTATTTTTGAAACAAATAAGGGAGATATAGTCTTGAAACTATTTCCAAAAATAGCTCCTAAAACAGTAGAAAATTTTATAGGTTTAACAAAAAAAGGTTACTATGACGGTATTATTTTTCATAGAGTAATTAAAGATTTTATGATTCAAGGTGGAGATCCAACAAAAACAGGACGAGGTGGAACTTCAATTTGGGATAAATCTTTTGAAGATGAATTTAGCACAGAAGTTGTATTTAATAAAAGTGGCATATTGGCTATGGCAAATTCTGGGCCTAATACAAATGGAAGTCAATTTTTTATAACAACAAAACCTACACCTTGGCTAAATGGTAAACACACTATTTTTGGTGAAGTAGTTGATGGATTTGATGTTATTAAAACAATAGAAAATGTAAAAATAGATAAAAGCAATAGACCAATAGAAGAGGTAAAAATAATCAAAGCTTATGTAAAGTAGTTGTTTATTCAGCTATTATAATACCCAATTAAAATTCCTTATTTAAAATTAGAGTTTAGAAATTAATAATGAAAACTACATGTTAATAGTGAATAAGGAATTTGGAAAAGTTGTCTTGACAAATTGGGGCGGTATAATTGCCAAAGTCCACACAAAGATGGTAAAGCATATCTTTTTTATGCATAGAAAAAGTTAAAAAGCTTGGAATATCAAAGTCCATAAGAAAGTGGGACTTAACAAATTATTTGTTCCTCGAATTTGTTATACTTTGTCATGTAAGTATTCAGGTGCTATATCTGCTCCATTATCCCAAACTAATGTTTTATGAACATGAAATTTTTTAAATTCATCAATTTGCTTTAATGGTTGAAAAAATGGATGTTTCTTTGAAATAATATAATTTTTCAAATCAACAATTTTTTCTAATCCATCATTAAATGAAATTTTTATTTTAAACTCATTTATATAGTCTGCTTTAGTTACATGTAATATCATTTTAATCTCCTAGTCTAAAGGTGGGACTTTATCAAAAACTTCATCGTTTTGAATTTGTTCCCAAGTTTTTAGTATGTTTTCTTTTTGTAATCCGTACCATTTTTTTACAAGCTTTTTAGCAGTATTAGGTAGTTTTCCGTTTATAATTTCTCCATCTTTGATAGAAAATACTGCTTCATACTCTCCATATTCTGCATGAAAATGTGATGGTAGATGGTCATCAAAATATATTGTAATTCTAATTCCGTAAAATCTACTTATTTCTGGCATAAATAACCCTTATTTTAAACTCATAAGTATATTTTAACATTTTCAAGTGTTAATTAGTAGCTTTTACTTACTATCAAGTGAATAAGTACTCCAAACAGAAGAGCAAAAGTTTTTTTCAAGTTCATATCTAGCATTTTCATATCCTCTCTGAACTAATGATTTTGCTTTTTTATAGTCTCGTAAAGTTCCTTTACCTTCTGCATATAATATCGCAAAACTGCATTGAACTGAGGATTTATTTAAATCCACAATTTCTTTATAGTAGCCAACAGCTTTGTAATAATCTCTTTTAATATCTTTGTCAAATGAATATAGTTGTGCCAGATTATATTTTGCATCTGTATTACCTTGTTTAGAAGAAAGTAGAAAATATTTTTCTGCTTCTTTTTTGAGTGATGGAACTTTTTCGTTTAGTAAAATATTGCCAAATTCATTTTGTGAACGAGGAAATCCACCTTCAGCTCCTATTTTACATAGATTATAAATAATTGTAGATGTTACAGGTATATAGCTTCTATCTTTTAGCATTATATTTCCATTATTAAACACAACATAAAATAGACAAAAGCTATCAGCGAGTTTAGAATCACCATTTATTGCTTTTTCATAATTACCAGCTTGTGTATCAAACATGCCACCTGCATATAATGCTGTAAAAATGGATAATAAATAGGATAATAATATCTTCATATCCAAACTCCTATAAGTTGAAAAATAAAACCAAGAACTAAAAATATACTTCCTATTCTTGCACCATTCGTTAAAGTACTTAATAATTCAGGCATATTTGTTATTAGTCCGTAACTTGAACTTTCTTCATAAGTAATTTTTCTAAAAAAATTAACTATGAGAAGTACACCTATTACATCCAATATTAAGCCTATTGTTTGCACTGTTTCTCCGAGACTATTTATTATTGCAAGCATACTGGTTTCCATGCACAATTACAATATTGGTCACATTCTAATATCAGTGTCCATGTTCCACTACACTAAATTGGCTTTAATGGTAAAAGGGGCTTTAAAGGTTTTAAACAATTTAAAGCGATTAGTGTTTGCTTAGTTAAATCTATTTTGATATTTTGATTTTTGAAACTTGATTCTAGCTGGCTAGTTAAATTACTTGCAAGTAGACTTATGTTCAATAAAAATACAAGGATGAAAATTTTCTTCATGTGAAGCCTTTAAAAAATATAACGATTTAGTTAATCGATATTTTACCCCAACCAAACTTAATATTTATGATACGATTCAAATAAAGGGCAATTTATGTATTCTAAAAAGGAAATTTTCAAAGCAGTTAGTACAGTAATAGACCCAGAAGTTGGATTCAATTCTCTCGTTCCAAAGCTCTAGCTTGGGAACGCATAAATCATACCTATGCTTCAAGAGTGTAGTTTCCGCTTATCAAAAACAATTTGCTAAAGAACTTAAAAAAGTATATCATGCTTTCACAAAAGGTGGCTTTCCT
>JAERRW010000042.1 GCA_016735235.1 Sulfurospirillum sp.
TTTTGCTTCTTCTCTAAATATGTTTTTTTTACACATATATTAAATCCTTTTTGGTATACTTATTCCTTTAATTGTATAAGGAATCAAATGAAAATTTTATTAACTGCTATTTTAACAATATCTCTTTTTACTGGATGCAATGATAAACATGTAGAAAATTCAACAAAACAAAAAAATAATTCTATATTTAAAGCTTCAAATAGTATAGTTTTAAAAGATATATTTGGTAAAGAAATCAGAGTTAAAAGTTTAGAAAACGGCTTTATATTTCAAGGTTATGAAGAAAAAATAGTTTTAATAAACTTTTTTACTACTTGGTGTCCGCCTTGTAGAGCTGAAATTCCTCATCTAAATAACTTACAAAAAAAATACAAAGATGATTTGAAAATTATAAGTGTTCTTTTAGAAAAAAATAAATCAAATGAAGATATTATAAATTTTATAAACAAAAATGATATTGAATTTACAATAACAAACTCAAAAGATAACTATAAGCTTGCGAAAGAAGTAGGTGGAGTAAGAAGTATACCTTTAATGTTAATTTATGATAGAGATGGAAAATACTCTCAACACTATACAGGAGCAGTGCCCGAAGAGATGATAGATGTTGATATAAAGAGGATTTTATAAGTGTTAAATTTTATTATAAAAAAAGGATTTACTAAAACAGCTAATGCTATAAAAGAGATACTTCCAGTAAAAGTTATTAAAATAGATAAAGAAATTCTTGAAAATGTACTTTTAGAATCTGATGTTCCTTATGAAATAGTTGAAGAGATAATCTACTACTTGCCGCCACAAAAGAGTGTACAAAAAGCGGATCTAAAACGAGTAATGAAATCGTATTTTATCTACAAAGCAGAAGAGATGCCAAATGACTCTCCTTTTGTTGATCTAATCATAGGAGTAAATGGTGCTGGAAAAACAACAACTGTTGCTAAATTGGCAAACAGTTATAAAAATAGTGGAAAAAAAGTTATTCTTGGAGCAAGCGATACTTTTAGAGCCGCAGCAATTGAACAGTTAAAATGCTGGGCAGAAAAACTTGAAATTCCCATTATATATACTAAACAAAATCATGATCCTTCAGCTGTCGCTTTTGACACTATAAGCTCAGCAGTAGCAAAAAATTTTGATAATGTCATTATAGATACTGCCGGTCGTCTACATAACCACACAAATTTATCAAATGAGCTAAAAAAAATTGTTCGAATTTGCAATAAAGCAAAAGATGGATCGCCTCATAGAAAAATTCTAGTTTTAGATGGAACACAAGGAAATTCTGCCATAAACCAAGCTAAATCTTTTAATGAAACAGTAGGCATTGATGCTATTATTATCACCAAGCTTGATGGAACTCCAAAAGGTGGAGCACTTTTTGGAGTTGCGCGAGAACTTAAACTTCCTATTGCCTATATAGGCATTGGAGAAAACGAAGATGACTTAGTGCCATTTAACCCTGATGAGTTTATAGATGTTATGCTTGATACTATTTTTATAAATGAAATGTCACAATAATGGCAAAAATAAAAACTCTTTTTGAGTGTCAAGCATGTGGTTATCAAAGTGCAAAATGGCTTGGAAAATGTCCTAGTTGTGGAGCATGGGAAGAGTTTTTAGAACTCAATACAAAACAGATAAAAGTTTTAGAAGAGATAAAAAATATCACAACCTCAACAACTTCAAATCAAGTAATATCCATAACTAAAGTCAAGCAAGACCAAATATCTCGTTTTAGTTCTGGGGATAACGAGCTTGACTTAGTAATGGGTGGGGGTATAGTAAGTGGAAGTTTGACACTTATTGGAGGAAGTCCGGGTGTTGGAAAGTCTACGCTACTGCTAAAAATAGTTGGAAACTTAGCAAAAAATGAAAAAAAAGTATTATATGTTAGTGGTGAAGAGTCAATTGGTCAGACAAAACTTCGCTCTGATAGGCTTGGAAGTAATTATGATAATCTTTTTTTAATGAGTGAAATAAGATTAAATGCGGTATTAAGTCAAATAGCAAAAAATAGTTATGATGTTCTTGTAATTGACTCCATTCAAACTATGTATGATGAAAAACTAACAGCATCACCGGGAAGTGTTTCTCAAGTAAGAGAGATCACTTTTGAACTTATGAGATATGCTAAAGAGAACGAAATTGCTATTTTTATTATAGGTCATATAACTAAAGAAGGCTCAATTGCAGGACCAAAAGTATTGGAACATATGGTTGATACTGTTTTATACTTTGAAGGAGATTCTTCACGTGAACTTAGAATACTTAGAGGTTTTAAAAATCGTTTTGGAAGTACAAATGAAGTTGGTATCTTTGAGATGACAAATGAGGGGCTTATAAGTGCAAAAAATATATCAAAAAAGTTTTTTTCAAGAGGAAATCCGCAAGCTGGTTCGGCTATAACAGTTATACTTGAAGGAAGTCGCCCAATAGTTATAGAGGTTCAATCACTCGTAAGTGATAGCAGTCATGCAAACCCAAAAAGGAGCTCTACAGGCTATGAGTTAAACCGTTTAAATATGCTTTTAGCTCTATTAGAGAGAAAACTTGATTTACCATTTAACCAGTATGATGTTTTTGTAAATATAACTGGTGGTATAAAAATAACTGAAACTTCGGCAGATTTGGCGATTATAGCAGCAATTATCAGCAGTTTTAGAAATAGACCTATTAGTAAAGATACAGTTTTTATAGGTGAAGTTAGTCTTGTTGGTGATATTAGAGACATATTTAGCTTAGAACAAAGACTAAAAGAGGCAAAATATCAACACTTCACAAAAGCAATAGTTCCATCTAAACCAACTAAAAATATAAAAGGAATCAAATGTTTTGAAATAGATGAAGTTTCAAAACTAATAGAATGGATGTGATTAGCAAAATTTTACGATATAATAATTTATTAAGTCTTGAATCGAATAACAATTAATATAAACAAAGGAAATAAATATGGCAGAAGAGATGGAAGATATAATAGAAGGAAAATCTGGTGGGAATATAGTACTAATATTAATTATAGTACTTTTAGTTATTCTTTTAGTTGGTGGTGGATTAGCAGCTTTTTTCTTATTTGGAGATAGTGACGAAGTTGTAATTCAACCACAACAAAATATCATTTCTACTTCTACAGAGAAAAAAACAAGCAAGCGTTCAAATATTTATCTTAAAATAGGTCCCATGTATTCTATGGATCAATTTGTAGTAAACTTACTAAGTGAGGGCGGTAGAAAATATCTCAAGGTGATACTTGATATTGAGCTAGATAAAAAAGAGTTAGCAAAAGAGTTAGATATGAAAAAATCTTTAACTAGAGACATAATAATACAAACTTTATCATCTAAAACTTTTGAAGAGGTTAGCACCATAAAGGGCAAGGAGAATCTCAAGGACGAAATAGTTAGTCAAATAAATAATGTTTTAGCAGATGGGCAAATAGTTAATATCTTCTTTACGGATTTTGTTGTTCAATAATGATAGGTATTGATGTAATAAAGATAGATAGAATAGATAGATTTAAAAAACGCTTTGGAAACAAAGCACTCAAAAAATTTCTTGATAAAGATGAGATAAAACTTGCATCATCATCGACTTCACATGCAGGTTATTGGGCCGCAAAAGAAGCTATAAGTAAAGCATTAGGGGTTGGCATAAGTAGGACATGTAGTTTTTATGATATAAAAATTTACAAAGATAACAAAAATGCTCCTAACTTTACACTCTCAAGCCATCTTATAGAAAAATTTAAAATAACAGATGTAGCTCTAAGTATAACTCACGATGGTGAATACTCTATTGCAGTTGCTTTTATTGAATCTAAATTAAAAAGAGACAATACTCTTTTTCATTAAATTTTTTCATAAAAATAAAAAATAAAAAGGGCATAATGAAACGACTATTTTTTTTAAACCACTCCCCTATCAATGCACTATTTACAAAAAACTCGACTGACTTTGTTGTCAACGAAATACCTCTATATGAGTTTAGTAAAGAAGGTGAGCATCTTATTTTACTTATTAGAAAAAAAGATCTTACAACTTGGCAAATGATTCAATGTCTTAGTGAAGTTTGTGGAGCTAAAGTACGGGATTTTGGATACGCAGGACTAAAAGATAAAGATGGCATGACTACACAATATGTATCTATACATAAAAGTTTTGAAGCAAAATTAGAGAATTTCAAAAATGACAAAATAAAAATACTCTCTAAAACATATCATAATAATAAAATAAGAGTTGGGCATTTAAAAGGTAATAGATTCTTTATAAGACTCAAACGAATTAATAAAATAGATGGAAAAAAACTTACCAATGCTCTTAAAATTCTTCAAAAAGAGGGTTTTCCTAATTTTTTTGGTTATCAAAGATTTGGGCATAATGGAGATAATTATATATTAGGATATGAAATATTAAAAGGAGTAAAAATAGAGCATAAAAGAAAAATGAAAATGTTTCTAATAAGTGCTTACCAAAGTTATCTTTTCAATAATTGGCTCACCTCTCGCCTTGAAATTTGTCATATTCTCGATAACTCTGATGATGAACAAGCAATAAATGCTCTTGGTTTTTCAAAAGAGTTGGTAAAATCTTTAAAAAAACAGAAAAAATTCTTCAAAGTTTTCAAAGGCGATGTAGCTCATCACTATCCAAATGGTAAGCCTTTTATTGTTGAAGATTTAGATACTGAAATACAAAGATTTGAAAAAAAAGAGACTACCATAACAGGTTGGTTACCGGGGTATAGAAGCATGCAAAGTGAAGGATTTGTTAAGGAGATGGATAGCAAGATATACACAAAAGCAGAACCATTTTTAAAACAGATGAATGGTACTCGTAGATTTGGTTGGTCATTTTTAAAAGATGTTGAATATGAATATATAGATAAAGAGAATTGGTTTGAAATGCATTTTAGTCTACCAAAAGGCTCTTATGCAACAGTTATTTTAGAAGAACTTACTCATAGCCTCAAAAAAATGCTATAATTGCACTCTTAAAGGTACATCAGGCGACTGCTTGAAGAAAATTCAAGAGGAAAGTCTGGGCTGTTATGAGGCATAGTTCCGTCTAACAGACGGCTGGGGTAACCCAAGGGAAAGTGCAACAGAAAATAAACTACCATTTTACATGTAAAATGGCAAAGGTGAAACGGTGGGGTAAGAGCCTACCAGAGTTTTGAGTAATCATAACTGCTTTGTAAACCCAACTTGCAGCAAGAATGGATTGGTTAAGCCTCATATTTTTACCATTCGCTAGAGTGTTATTGTAAAATAACAAGTAGATAAATAGTCGCTCAACGACATAATCCAGCTTATCGATGTACCTTTAGCTTTTATGTAAATAGTGTTCAATAAGCGGTTAATAATTTAGCCTCTACATGTAGTTAAAACAACTAAGAGTATGTTTGTCATTTATAGTAGTAATTTCTGGTTTATGAATTGAGCATTTTTCTATTGCTTTAACACATCTTGTTCTAAATACACATCCACTTGGTGGTTTTATAGGTGAAGGTAGCTCTCCCTCTAAAAAGTCTATTTTTTTTCTTTTTCTCTTTTTGGATCTGCTACAGGAACCGCTGAAATAAGAGCTTTACTGTAAGGGTGTAGATGGTTGTCAAATAACTCATTTTTCTCTGCCATCTCTACAAAGTTTCCTAAGTAAATTACAAGTATTTTATGAGATATATGTTTTACAACAGAGAGGTCATGAGATATAAATATAAGTGTCAAATTCATATCTCTTTGAAGTTTCATTAACAAATTTGTAACTTGTGCTTGTGATTGAAACATCTAATGCACTTACAGGCTCATCGCAGATGATTAGTTTTGGTTCTGTTATTAAAGCGCGAGCTATACCAATTCTTTGGCACTGTCCTCCTGAAAACTCATGAGGGTATCGGTTAATAACATTTGGCAAGAGTCCAACTTTAGCCATTGTGTCTAGCACTTTCTCTTTTCTCTGTTTTTTATTCATTTGTGGAAAAAAGGACAAAAGAGGTTCTGCTATAATATCTTCAACACTCATTCTTGGATCAAACGATGCTAATGGGTCTTGAAAAATCATCTGCATGTCTTTTTTAAGAAGCCTATCCCGTCCCCATATGTCAAGACCACTTAAACCAACACTCTTATTTTACTCATTATGCTACTAACTGCAACTTTTGATTGTTCTGCTCTAACATAGCTTTGTCATAAATCTCATTAGGAGT
>JAERRW010000057.1 GCA_016735235.1 Sulfurospirillum sp.
ATAATGATAATGTTCCTGTAAGCTATATGTTTTACAATACTAAAGAATTTAATCAAAACATAAGTGATTGGAATGTGAGTGGTGTAACCAACATGACCAACATGTTTAATAATAGTAAATTTAATCAAAACATAAATAATTGGAATGTGAGTAAAGCAACTATCATGGACAACATGTTTCAAAGCAGTGAATTTAATCAAAACATAAGTGATTGGAATGTGGGCAATGTAACCAACATGGTCAGCATATTTCAAGATAGTAAATTTGATCAAAACATAAGTGCTTGGAATGTGAGTAGTGTAACCGACATGACCAGCATGTTTAAAAACAGTAAATTTAATCAAAACATAAGTGATTGGAATGTGAGTAATGTACGACAGATGAACAACATGTTTCAAGATAGTATTTTTGATAAAAATATAAGTGATTGGGATGTGAGTAGTGTAACCGACATGAGCTACATGTTTCAAGATAGTATTTTTGATAAAAATATAAGTGATTGGAATGTGAGTAGAGTAACCGACATGAGCAACATGTTTCATAGTAGTAGTTTCGATCAAAATTTAAGTAATTGGAGTGTTGGTAATACAACTAAAATGACCGACATGTTTGAAGATAGTAATATATCGTGTGCTAATTTAATTGCACTAAAAGCTAATTTGACATTAGGCCAAAATAACAGTATAGGAAATTCAACTGCATGTCCATAAAATAGTTATTAATATAACTAGTTTTTAAAAGAGTAATTTAGGCTCAAATTTTGTTTTATTATAATAATATAAAGTCAGTTTATCTAACCCTAATCTATATTGTACTAAACTCTTACTACTATTCTAAGTTATGGAGTTATAACCATGCATTTTCTTCTTGTAAATACAAATTCTGCAGTATCTAGGCTTATAGTTCTAAGTGTAAAAAAGCTTGGATTTAAGATAGATGAAGTAACTTCACTTAAAAAAATACCAAGAGATAGTTATGACACTATTTTTATAGATAGAGAACTATACAATAGATCTAAAGTAAACAAGATGAGAGCGGCCAAGATTGCTAACTTTTTTATTTATATCTCTCAGCGAGGAGAAGTTAAGCCTAAAAATATGGATTCTATTTTAGAAAAACCTTTTCTTCCAACAGATTTTATTGATTTAATTAAAAAAATGCAGAGTTCAAAAAGTGCTAAAACTCCAAACTTAGACGATAAAGAGACTCCCATAGATAATGCTTTAAAAACTCATAATGAAAAAGAGGAGTTTATAGATTCTAGTTTAGATGATGTCGAGCTAAATACCGAGTCAGACATGTACGCCGATGATACAAATATTGAAGATTTAGAATTAGATGATGATATACTAGAAGAGAGTGATAATGAAAACAGTTTAAGTGAGTTAGTCGAGAGCGAAAAGAGCTTAGAACCAATTTTAGATAGCGAAGATGTAGATGAAGTAAAACAGTTGCTTGAAGAAGATGAGGAAGAGTATTTAAAACTAGATACACAAAATGACAAGCTAGAAGATATTGAAGATGAAGAACTAAATACACAAAATGACAAGCTAGAAGATATTGAAGATGAAGAACTAAATACACAAAATGACAAACTAGAAGATATTGAAGATGAAGATTTAGATGAAAACATAGAGAAAGAAAATATAATAGAAGATGACTTTGATTTAGATGAGCTTGAAGATTTAAAAGACTTAACAGAAGATGAAGAAGTTGAAGAAGTTGATCTAGTAGAGGTAAAAAAAGATATATTAATTGTAAATAAGCAAAATCAAGAGATTAGCAATAAAGAAGAAGTAGAGTTTATAGAGCAAAATAGTAATACAAATACCAAAATATCTTCTATTGAACAAATAGATGAAGATGACCTCATGGGTGCATTGCAAATAAACACCACACCCAATAAAAATCAAAAAATAAACATAAAAGAAGAGATACAAGAAAAAGTGACTAAAAGCATTAAAGAATCACTTGAGAATAGTTCAATTAAAGAGGCTTTAAAAGGTATGAAAGTTAATTTTTCTATAGAATTTGAAGAGGATAAATAGCAGTGAAAGGCAACATGTTAGTTATATCTGGACCTAGTGGCTCAGGAAAAAGCTCTCTAATGAATGAGATGATTAAAAGAGTAGACAATATTTATTTTTCTATCTCTACAACAACAAGACTTAAAAGAGAAGGCGAAATTGAAGGTGTGAATTACCATTATATATCAAAAGATGAGTTTGAGAATGATATAGAAAAAGGTTTTTTTTTAGAGTGGGCAAAAGTACACGATAGCTACTATGGAACATCTTTAAAACTCATATCAAAAGCCCTGCAAAATAACAAGTTAGTAATTTTTGACATAGATGTACAAGGGTACAAAATAATAAAGAAAAAGTTTGGCAATGATATTAGCTCGGTTTTTTTAACAACTCAAAACAGAACCGAATTAAAATTTAGATTGACTAAAAGAGGAACAGACTCAAAAAAAACAGTAGAAAAACGCATAAACAATGCACTTGTGGAGATGGCAAAAATAGAAGAGTATGACTATCTGTTGGTTAATGAAAATTTTGAAAAAACATTAGAAAAGCTTATTTCCATCGCTATATCTTCAAAATGTAAGGTACACTCTTTTGATATTAAAGAGTTTATGGGCATGTGGACTAGCTAAGAGATTAAGAATATAATGGTATAATAATTACTTAAAATATATTCAAGGAGACAATATGGGTATTCCTAGTATGCCAGAATTAATAATAATTTTAACTATAGTAATATTACTTTTTGGAGCAAAAAGAATTCCAGATCTTGCAAAAAGTGTTGGTAAGTCAATAAAGGGTTTTAGAAGTGAAATGAAAGAAGATGAGGTAGCAGAAGATGATCAAAAAATTGAAAAATGCGAAGAGACTGCACCTATAAAAAAAGATGAAGAGACTAAAAAAGTATAAAAAGGCACGAAATTGAAAAAGAGTGTCATACATGCTATAGAAGAGAGACTAAATTGTGATTTTATTTTAGAAAAACCAAAAGATTTATCTTTAGGTCATTACGCAACACCAATAGCATTTAACCTTGCAAAAAAACTAAAAAAATCACCGACAATAATAGCCGATGAATTGTGTAAAAAATTTGAAAACAGTACTATATTTAAAAAAGTTACATCTCTAAAAGGGTATATCAATTTTAATCTTAATGAAGAGTTTTTAAACAAACATGCATCTTTGGCAATAATGAACCAAAAAAATTTTGCAAAATCAAATAAAAACCAGACAATACTACTAGAGTATGTTAGTGCAAATCCCACGGGCCCACTTCATATAGGACATGCTAGAGGAGCAATTCTTGGAGATTCTCTTTATCGTATAGGAAAGCACTTAGGCTATAAAATTTCAACAGAATACTATGTAAATGATGCGGGAAATCAAATAGCTATGTTAGGTCTCTCTATTTTTCTTGCAGGACAACAACATGTTTTAAAAGTTGATGTTAAGTGGCCCGAAGAGTTTTATCGTGGTGAGTATATAATTGATTTGGCAATTACGGCTAGTAAAGAGTTTGGAAGTAGCATATTTGAAGATAAAAAAAATATAGAAAAATTATCAATTTGGGCAAAAGATAAAATGCTAGAACTTATAAAATCAAACCTTGCTGACATAGGCATAAAATTTGAGAAATTTGTAAGTGAAAAATCTCTTTATAGTAAGTGGGACGAGAGTTTTAAAAAACTTAAAAAATCTAACAAAACTTTTACAAATGATGGAAAAACCTGGATTCGTTCAACAGATTTTAGCGATGAAAAAGATAGAGTGATTATTCGTGAAGATGGGAGACCAACTTATCTTGCAGGTGATATAATTTATCATAACAATAAATATCAAAGAAAATACGACCACTACATAAACATTTGGGGAGCCGATCATCATGGGTATATCTTGCGTGTAAAGGCCGCTATAAATTTTCTTGGATACGATGAAAAAAAATTAGAGGTAATTTTAGCACAAATGGTTACACTTCTTAAAGGTAAAGAACCCTATAAAATGAGTAAACGAGCTGGCAGTTTTATCTTAATGAGTGATGTTGTTCGTGATGCTGGAAGTGATGCTCTTAGGTTTGTTTTTTTGAGCAAAAAAAATGATACTCATTTGGATTTTGATGTTGATATGTTCAAGCAAGAAGATAGTTCAAATCCAATTTTTTATATAAATTATGCACATGCTAGAATAAATCAAGTATTTAAAAAAAGCGGTAAAACCCTTGAAGATATTAAAGATATTAAGTTAAAAAATTTGAATGATGATGCAGTAAACCTTTTGTATACCGCTCTACTTTTACCAGAAGTTTTAGAAGACGCTTTTAAGTTGCGTCAACTCCAAAAATTAACAGAGTATCTTAAAAATCTCTCTTCAAATTTTCATAAATTTTATAACGAAAACAGAGTAATTGGTGAACAAGATGAGGATAAATTTTTAAAAATATTTGCTATGGTTGGGCTTAGTTTAAGAACAGGATTAAATTTAATAGGCATCAAAGCTAAAAATAAAATGTAATACCTTAAATAATTTTACAGCAAATAAAACTACTGAAAACAAAAGAGAAAACAGTTTTAACTATAATTGCAGTTTCAATGTTAAATAATATCAAAATAGATATAATGACTTTAATTAAAAATACAAAAATGAGACATAGATGAATTTAACACATTTAGATGAGAACAATAGACCAAAGATGGTAGATGTATCTGAAAAAAAAAATACAACAAGGGTCGCAGTTGCTAGTGGCAAAATAAAAATGTGTCAAGATGCTTATAGTGCAATAATAGATAAAAAAGCAAAAAAAGGACCTGTTATTCAAACAGCGGTTATTGCTGCAATACTTGGAGCTAAAAAAACAAGTGATTTAATTCCAATGTGCCACCCTTTAATGCTTACTAGTGTAAATTGTTACATAGATGACATGCCCGAACTTCCTGGGTTTAAACTTAGTATTACAGCTAAACTAAAAGGTCAAACTGGTGTAGAAATGGAAGCACTAACGGGAGTAAGTATAGGACTTCTTACAATTTACGACATGGTAAAAGCCATAGATAAATCGATGGTTATTTCTAACATACAACTAGAATCAAAAAATGGCGGGAATAGCGGTGAATTTAAAAGAGCTTAAGATAGACTATCCATGTAGATGGGAGTACAAAATAGTGCTTGAATCGAATCTCAATATAGAGAAAATTACAAAAAGTATTTTTAAAAACAAAGAGTACTCTATAAAAAAATCAAATACAAGCAAAGCAGGAAAGTATCAAAGCTATACGGTTGCCTCATTAGTTAATAACAATTTTGAAAGAAAAACAGTATTTGAAGAGTTAAAAAACCATAAATCTATAAAATTTGTACTATAAAGGATAAACATGCAATCACTACAAAATGTATTTGGTTCGGCACTAAAGAAGAGTAAAAAAGATCAAAATCTTCCTATAATCATAAAAGAGTCAACATGTGAACTCTCAAAGAAAAAGATTCAAAGACTCAAAGGCGATTCTAGTATACAAAAGCGTTTAGGGGAACTTTTTGAATTATATATAACTGTTTTAAAGAGTGAAGAGCTTAAAAATTCTAAAAACATAGACGCTGTTATGTCCGGATTACTAAAAGCAGTAAGTTGCGGTAAAGAGGAGCAATTATACAAAAGCTTATATGAAAAAGATCAACTAGAAAAATCTATCTTGGAGCAAAAAAAGAGTATTAAAAATACAATTACTGGAGTTCTAAATACTTTTGAGCATTGCATAGAAAAAATGGATAAAGTTACAGCTAAAGAGTCGCTAAAAGCACTTCATGATATTAAATTTAGAGATGTTGAAATATTGGGAGTTCTAAAGGAGACTACAAATGAAGCACTTTTAACAACTCTAGAAAAAGCAGAAGATATAGAAGATAATGTTTTTGAAATTACAAAAAATATGACTTATGAGACTATAAATCAAGGAGAATTTTCTAAAAGTAGATTCTTAAATATTACCAATACTGTTTTTGAAGTTGCTATTGAGATAGCCAATGAAGACCAAGGAAATGCAAAAAGTCTTTTAAGCGGAGCAATACACGGAACAAAAGAAGGCATGACAAAAGCGATAGATAAATTTAAAAATGACCTTAAGTTTACTTCTGGAGATATGGCCGATATTGTAGATAGAGATTTAGTGACTATAAAAAAGGAGCTCGTAAGTCTTGAAGACGATTTTATAGAGTTGCTTGAAAATTCTTTAAAATCAACAAATGAAATCTCAAGAGAGGTTATTAATGATATTTTAGAATCCGAATTAAATAGCTCATTAGCAAAAATAAAAAGAGTTACACAAGAAGCAAGAGATACATTAGGCGAAAAAATAGAAGAGCTTAAAAATAAGAAATTATATTTAGAAAAAGATTTTATTAAAAAAGCAGAAAAAAGATTTGGAGAGTTTGAAAAAGTAGCAGGTCAAAAAGTTGAAGAGCTTAAAAATTTTGAATTTGAAAACGAAAGAGCAAAAGATGCAATAAAAAAGACTAAGCACTTAGGAAATCATCTATTGGAAATAATAAAAAATATCTCTAAAAACACTATAAAAAATATTAAAAATATCATAAAAAAAATTAAATAATATAGTTAAAATAGTAGGAGTAAAATTATATAATGAAATATAACGAACTCATAGAAGTAGCAGAGTATTTAAAAAAATACAGATCAATATCTAACATAAATAGAGTCGAAGACAATACCTTAAAGATTGTTTTTGATCGAGATGAAACACTTTTTTTTAATATGAAAAGGGGAGATTCCTACATTTTCAAAAAAGAGTATTTTAGATGCTCTAAACCCTATAATGCTCCTTTTGATGTGATGTTGCATAAGTTTTTTAATAGAAGTCGCATAGATTCATTTGAAGTTTTAAAAAATAATAGAATTTTATGTCTACATGTAAGCTCAAACTTAAGCTACAAAACAGAGAGAACAACTTTACAGTTTGAGTTTACTGGAAGAAATACAAATGTTATTATTTTAAGCAAACAAAAGATAATAATTGAAGCTCTTAGGCACATTGATTCTAGCGTCTCTTATCGTCCTATTAAAGTTGGGGAAACTCTAATAGAATTACCTTTAAGAGAGTTTAGTGAAAAACCTTCAAGTATAGACGATGAGATGGAAAAATATCTCAAAAATGAGTATATAAAGCGTTCTAAAATAAGATTAATTCAAACAAAAAATCAAAAACTTGCAATACTTCAAAAAAAGATAGACAAACTTCAAAAAATTCTTAGTAGTTTAGATATTGAAAGTAAATTATTAGCGAAAAGTGATGAATTAAACTTTTGGGGAACACTTGTATTGAGCAATATGGATAAAGTAAAAGCTTATCAAAAAAATATAAAGTTAAATGATTTTGAAGGAAATGAAGTTAAAATAATTTTACCAAAAGAGGCAAAAAGTGCTAGCGAGGCTGGAAATATTCTTTTTGTGAGTTCAAAAAAATTAAAGAAGAAAGCTATTTCTCTCTACAAAGAGAGGGAGAATTTAAATGAAAAAATAGATTTTTTAGAAAAAATGAAAAAGGCTATAAAAAAATGCGATGATGAAATTGATATAAATATACTACTGCCTCGTCAAAAAAAAGTAAAAAAAAGTAAAAAAAAGCAGAATAATTATGAAAGCTTTTTTATTGAGGGGTTTAAGGTGATGCTTGGAAAAAATGAAAAAGGTAACATAGAACTACTTAAAGAGTCAAAAAAGAGAGATATATGGTTGCATATTAAAGATATGCCCTCAAGTCATGTTATTATAAGAACAGATAAAAATAGTGTTCCTCAAAGTGTAATAGATTTTGCTGCAAAAATATGTGTAGAGTTTAGCGTAACTAAACAAGGTAAGTATTTGGTCGATTATACTCAAAGAATGAATGTAAAAGCAAGAGATGGAGCGAATGTTAATTATATAGATTATAAAACACTATATTTAGAAGAGTAAAGGAGTAAGTTATGGCAGTAAGTCCCTTAGGTTCGGTTATATATACAAACCAAAATACTCAAACCGTTGCGACAAAGCAGACGTCTTTTCAAAACAGAGTTGAGATGCAAAATATCTTAGCAGGCACACTTTTTAATGAAAAAGATACTGTAATCAAGGAGATAAGACCAGCAGAAGAGACTCATAAAATAGATCCAGACAAGCAACACGAAAAAAAGAAAAAAGAGGAAGAGAGTAAGGCAAAAGATAACAAAAAAGATGCAGAAGAAAAAAATTTAAAAAAAAATAAAGACAATAGCGACCCATCAATTTCTTTGTTAGATGTAATCGCATAATTTTATAGCAACATGTTGCTAAAAAAATATTTTTAATAAATTGGGTAAATATCTTAAAAAAGTGTTTGTTTTTAAAATTTTTATGATATAATTATTATTTAGAAAATTCTTTGTGTCATTAAAGCATATTTTGTGTTACAATTATCATTGGGTTTGAAAATTTAAGGAGAAGGTAAATGAATATTTACGTAGGAAACATTTCTTATGGTACGGATGATAGCAAATTAATAGAGCTATTTTCAGAGTTCGGTGAAGTTGCTAGTGCAAGAGTTATAAATGACAGAGAAACTGGCAGGTCAAAAGGTTTTGGTTTTGTTGAAATGGCTGATGATACAGCTGCAGCAACAGCAATTGAATCACTAAATGAAAAAGAGATTGATGGAAGAACTTTAAGAGTCAATGAAGCTAGACCAAGAGAAGAGCGTCCTAGACGCACTCCTAGATATTAACTAGCTAAGTATAAAGAGAGAGTTAAACTCTTCTCTTTATACTTTTTAATTACTTATAGCAAAACCTATACCTATCTTTTCTACTTTTTCATTATAATCTATCAAACTTTCGCCATACCCTTTAAAATACTGAAGATATCCAAACAGATCTTTATATCCTAAAATAGAGAAAGTACAATCAAATTGCAACGACTCTTTTTTAAATGTTGTTGAAAATACATACTTTTTATATGGATACGAAATCTCTAATTGACCATGACCCAAGTAATCAAGTATATCTGGATTATCATCCCCATGTGTATCATTTAAAGATACTTTTTCATTTTCACTAAATCTATGCCAAATTTCCGGTTCTATAAAAATACCATAATATTGGAAAATTGCACTTACATAAGCTCTATTCCAAGATCTAGATTCCATAAGTCTTCCATTAGATTCATGAACAATTCCAACTGAATACAATTTCAATGGACTTTGCATGTATGAAAAAGGTAAATCTATGAATATTTTAGGCTCATAATTTATTTCTCTAAAAGGGGAGGACTCTGCAGTTGTTTGCCACCATGAGGTTTGTGTATATGCCATATATATATTTTCATCTAATCCAAATAGATTATCAAAAATAGATTTTTTAAAACTTATTTGAAATTTTGTTTCAATGTTTTTTCTACCTACATGATCAACTCCATCATATGTAACAGGCAGTAAATAATTTGATTTATAAGCTTCTATATCAAATGAGGAATACAGTATTTGCTCTACTGTTTTATCTGTTTCATTGTCATCATATCCATCTAGTTGATTGTGTCCATAAATTAATATTGAATGATTTTCTGTTTCTTTTGCAAAAACAATTGAACCAAATAATGATATAATTATAATTAATAATTTTTTATTCAATTTATTCCTTTTTTTTATTTAAAAAAAATTATATATTAAAATAACTTTAAAACAGGACAGTATTTGAAAACAAAACAAAACTTAGCTTACAAATTTGCTCTTATATCTGTTTTTTTTTGGTCAACCGCAGCTACTGCTTTTAAAATTACACTTACTTACCTTAGTCCACTTGAACTTCTTTTTTACTCTTCACTTAGTTCCTTTTTTGTTTTAGGTGCTATTGTAATCTATCAAAAAAAGAGTACAGAAGTTATTTTTCATATAAAAAATAGATTCTCATTAGTCTTTATTCTAGGCGCAATTAACCCTTTTATATACTATTTAGCCCTTTTTAAGGCTTATGACATGTTGCCCGCTCAAGAGGCACAAGCTATTAATTATACTTGGTCACTAATGTTTACTTATCTTGGAGTAATATTTTTAAAACAAAAGTTGAGTAAAGGCGATATTCTTGCAGGACTTATTTGTTACTTTGGAGTTTTAGTAATTGCTACCAAAGGAAATCCTTTCTCTTTGGAATTTTCAAATTTTTATGGAGTTTCACTAGCTCTTTTTAGTACAATTTTGTGGTCTACATATTGGATATTGAATACAAAATTAAAAGTAGATGGTATCGTAGGGCTATTCTCAAATTTTTTTATAGGTATGGTTTTAATATCTTTTTATATAATTTTTAAAGGAGGCATAAATCTTCCTAATTTTCAAGCTTCTCTAGGGGCTATATATATAGGATTTTTTGAGATGGGAATCACTTTTGTTTTTTGGCTTAAAGCAGTAAGTCTTACCTCTAGCCTATCTAAAATATCAAATTTAATTTTTCTTTCACCTTTTCTTTCACTTATTTTTATCTATTTTTTTGTTGGAGAAAAAATACTTCTCTCAACAATAGTAGCACTATTTTTAATAATACTAGGCTTAACTATCCAACAAAAATGGAAATAGTTCTAATTCATTTTATGTAATTTTTTTGCCTTTTTATAATCCTCTTCATAATTAATATTTAAAAATGGTCTATCTTTACTAAAATAAACATGTTTTGTTTTTGCAATATTTAAAATATCTCTTATTTTATGATTACCATTTTTTAACTGCTTTTTTATAACATGTAAAATTTTAGGAGAATAGATAGCGCAAAGCTGGTGAGAACCATAAGGAGACTTAGCAATTATAGCATCATAATTTTCTTTACATGTAAAAAGTTTTTCAAAAATATCTATATTCACAAAAGGAGTATCAACGCTAAGTATACAAACATCTGTTTCAAACTTTTGTAATACACTATAGAGTGCCACAAGCGATGAGAACTCTTTAAACTCTTTTACATCTTCAATAAAATTTGCTTCAAAACTGAATTTTTCTTTTGTTTTGCAACTTACATGTAGAGATATAAAATTATTTTTGTGTAAATTAAGTTGAAATTGGGTTAAAGTTGCAAATCCACCAAAAGGAAGTAACGATTTATCTTCTCCCATGCGAGAGCTTTTACCTCCGGCAACTATAACACAAGGCAAATATATCATTTAGCGAGGATCAACCAGTTTTCCAGCTATTGCACTTGCAGCGGCTACAGCGGAATTTGCTAAATAAATTTCACTACTTCTATCGCCCATGCGACCTATGAAATTTCTATTTGTAGTTGCTATGCACTTCTCTCCTTCTCCAAGAATTCCCATATACCCGCCAAGACATGCTCCACATGTTGGGTTTGAAAAAACTGCTCCCGCATTAATAAAAATTTCTACTAAACCCTCTTTTACAGCATGAAGTAAAATATTTTGTGTAGCAGGAGTGATAATGAGTCTTGTTTTTTTTGCTACTTTTTTACCACTAAGTATCTTCGCTGCCATTCTTAGGTCTTCTAAGCGACCATTAGTGCAACTTCCAATAAACACTTGATCAATTTCCAAATTATCTTTAATTGCTTGACTTATAGGTTTTCCATTTGAAGGAAGATGAGGATAAGCCACAATTGGCTCCAATTTAGAAACATCAATATTTATAGTTTGACAATAAGAGGCATCATCATCAGAGTAAAATTCTTTTGATTCTCTTGCTAGGTTTTTATTTGCTAAAAACTCTCTTGTTGTGTCATCAACTGCTATAATACCACTCTTTGCACCAGCTTCTATTGACATGTTGCATAGACTAAATCTATCGGTTATGCTTAAATAAGGTATGGCGCTACCTGTAAATTCTAATGTTTTATAAAGTGCTCCATCAACACCAATAAGACGAATTACTTCCAATATGAGGTCTTTCCCATAGACATGTTTTCCAGGTTTTCCAGTAAAAACAACTTTTATAGTTTCTGGAATTTTAAACCAATTTCCACCAGTAATCATAGCACAAGACATGTCTGTACTCCCCATTCCAGTAGCAAATGCCCCAAGAGCGCCATGTGTGCATGTATGACTATCTGCTCCAATAATAATATCGCCAGGAATAATCAACCCTTTTTCTGGAAGAAGTGCATGTTCTATACCCATATCTTTTTCATCAAAATAATTTTTTAAATTATGTTTATATGCAAAATCACGACTAATTTTTGCTTGATTTGCCGAAGCTATATCTTTTGCAGGTATAAAGTGATCCATAACAATAGAAAAACCATCTGGATTTGCTAATTTCTTCACTCCACTATCTTCAAATGCCTTGATGCTTATTGGAGTTGTAATATCATTACCTATAACCATATCAATGCTACACTCTATAATTTCACCAGCTTTAACCTTGCGACCTACATGTTCGCTAAATATTTTTTCTGTGATAGTTTGACCCACATTTTACCCTTTAGTTAAAAGTTTAAATAAGTCTACCCAAGCGAATACTTGGGTTTTATTTGCTTAGTGAGATACTAATGCCGGTATCGTTGTATGTTCTAGTAGGTACCTCGAAGATCCTCCAAGCATTATCTCTTTAAGTCCTTTTTTAGAATATGCACCCGCTACTATAAAATTGAAATTTCCTTTTTGAGCAGTTTTTAGCAATGATTCACCTGGAATAAAAGTTGATTTTATAAGCTCAAATGTAGTCTCTATGCCATGCATCGCTAAGTAATTTCTTAAATCTTTTATACGAGATAGTGTCTCTGTTGTATAAGCTTTTGTAGAAACTATTTGGACTTTCTTTGCTTTTTTCATTAAAGGAATTGCTTCAGATACCGCACGAGCCACTTCTGGTGAATTATTCCATCCTATAATTATTTCATCTGGTTTGAACTCTTTTAAAGCTCTTGGTATTACAATAACAGGCTTCCCACTCTCAAGCACAGCAGCTTCAAAAGTTGCCGTTGTTACACCTTTTTGAGGAGCTGCTGCTATAACTACATCACAAAATTTTGTCTGTTGTGCAACCATAATACTTCGTAAGCCAACACCCATTGTTAAATGTGCCGTAGCTTGATTTTCTATCGGCATTTCACTATCTATGATATCGAGTTTTTTACAACTACTATCAAATATATTTTTATGTATAGACATTATTTTTCTAATATTTTCAAGCTGTATTTTTTTTAATCTATCTATTATCTCATTTGGTAAAACCATACCTTTAGGCATACCGCTATGTACATTTGATTCAGCAACTTGAATTTCAAGGTGGGTACTAAAATATTTTGACACAAGTAATGCCCCATATATTCTAGCTTCTAACTCATCTCCGCCTCCAACTGGGAATAACATTTTCTTTGGTAACATTAAAACTCCTTAAAAAATTTATAAAACTCTATATTAATATCTCTAGCCATATCAAGACTTACAAGTTTAAATTTTACATGTGTATCTTGTTTTGCTTGAGCTAACCTAAAACAGTCTACTGGAATAACTGCCCCAATTTTAGGGTATCCTCCTATAGTCTGCCTCTCTTTTAAAAGCACAATGGGCTCCCCGTGAGTAGGAATTTGAACTGACCCATAAGCGATAGGCTCCGAAATTATGCCTTTACATGTTGAGACTATCTTATCTCCGCTTAAACGATACCCCATTCTGTCATTTTGTCCTGTAACTCTATACAATGTATTGAAAAACTTCTCTCTCTCTTCATGATTGAACATATCCCACTGATAGCCTGCCACAACTCTCATGATTAAAAGTTTATCATAATTTTGTAAATATTTATTTGGTAGCTTTCTATTATCTGATAAACAGTTACATGTAAAGGGTAAAAACTCTTTTGCCTGCAACTGTTTACCGCCTAATTTTTCTTTGATATTAACAGAACAACTGCCATACTTTTGCTCTATATTAAAACCATCTTTGACTGCTAAATAAACTCTAACTCCACAAGTAGCGAACCCTAAATTTAAAATATCTCCGTCATCTATTTTGTAAGTTTTCCATATCTCTATAGGCTTGTTGTTTATAGTAGCATCAACTTTTGCGCCTGTCAAGATAAATGTTGTTGCCCTTTTTGCTTTTAATTTAACTCCACCAAGTAAAATTTCAAGCATATTGCTACCATATTTGTTGCCTAAAAGCTTATTGGCATGATGAAAAGCAAACTCATCTAATGCTCCAGCTCTGCTAACTCCAATTTGCGTTAATCCAATGCGTCCCAAATCTTGAATACTAGCTTGAATGCCCGCTTGAATTACTTCAAAACCACCACTCACAACTTGCCCCCTAGCTCTAAAAACTGCTTTTTGTTTACTTGTTTAAATTTAACTCTGTCGCCAACTTTAAGATAAGAGAATCCATCATAAGAAGTATCGAATAACTCTATTGGAGTTCTTCCTAAAATCTGCCAACCTCCCGGACTAGATTGTGGATATATTGCTGTTTGATTATCTGCAATTCCAACACTCCCTTTTGGTACTTTTGCTCTTGGGTTTGCTAAGCGGGAAGTTGCAAGAATAGGATCTACCTCTCCCATGTAAGGAAACCCTGGACTAAAACCAATAACATATACAAAGTACTCTTTGTCTACATGTAGAGATATAATCTCATCAATACTTCTATTTTTTATTTTACTTAATTTTTGCAAATCTAAGCCAACTTCGAGACCATAATAAACAGGAATACTTATCAATCTTGCTCTATTTTCACTACAAGACTTGTCGACAACTCTTAAAACCTCGTCTATTTTCTTGCATATATCTTTATGACTAATTTTCAAAAAATTATAAGTTACCATGATAGAGGTATAAGATGGCACTAATTCTGTAATAGATTCAATTTTTGCATTTTTTAATGCATAAAAGGCACTTCTGACATCTTTTGCTACACTCTCACTTATTTTTTGACCAAAATATATAATCACAGAATCAACCGAAGCTACATTAAAACTCTCACCTAAGCTATAATTTAACTTCATGTTAATGCTTTTTTTAACTCTTCAAGTATATCTTTTTCAATTATCCACTCTTTGCCATCTACTGTTTTCTCACTCTTTTTGCTCACACCATCGATAGAGCCTAACCCTACTATAAAACCTAAATATTTGTCTACATCATCAAAACTAGGCAGTAAGCTACTATCAAGATATGCAATAAACCCATAAGCTCCCCAATTTGAAACAGTAGCAATGATAGGAAAATCAGACTCTATAGCACAAGGAGAAATTGAAAGATATTTTATAACTGAATCCGAAAAGTTTCCCATGCCAAGCTCATTGCCGCCATCGCCTATAGCAAAAGTTGGTTTTGTTTTGCCTCCAAGCACAAAAAGATCATCTAAAGGAGCGGTAAATTTAGTTATACTCTCTTTGTTTAGATTTGTGTACAATCCATCAATATTTTTCCCACATCTCTCTATAGAGAAGTGACAAATTGGGTTATACTCTTCTAGTATGGCATAATAATACTCTTGACTATATCCATCGAGTGGAATATAAAGAGTCTCTATCTCTTTAAAGTAATCTTGACAAAATTTGTCTGTTATAATGACAGATTTATACCCTAAAGAGTTCAAAGCAAGTGCTAAAAAATAAGTTCCTATAGGCCCATCAGTTTCACCAAATCCTTCAACATAAAAACCTGTATAGAGAAAAACTACACCATTTTCAAGCTTTTTAAAAGCCCCGGCAGCTTCTTTGCAATGCTCTTTAGAGTGTTTTTTTTGTAGAATATTCATACCTCTTGTAGAGTGCTGAAGTATAATCTCATCAATAGACTTACTCATAATAAACCAAACCACAATAAGCATATAAAAACAGTCTCATATAAATGTTTCCTTACTAATTCGCATGCAAATTTAAGACAAATTGTCTATTTATTTTCAATATTATTATAGTATAATATTAGAGTTTTTACTAGCTAAAAGGCTATTATTTGCAAATGTAGGTTTTGTCATTTAAGGATTAAATATTGGAGATATTATGAAAATTTTATTAAATAGTGACTTGGGGGAGAGTTTTGGAATATGGAATATAGGTGCCGATGAAGATATAATGAAACTAATTGATATGGCAAATATAGCTTGTGGTTTTCATGCATCTGATCCATTAACTATGGACAAAACAGTAAAATTTGCAAAAAAAAATAGTGTCTCAATAGGCGCACACCCTGGTTATCCAGACTTGGTTGGTTTTGGCAGAAGGAGCATTAAGTGTTCAAGCAAAGAGATAGAATCTTTTATAATCTATCAATGTGGGGCGCTTGAAGCAATTTGCATCGCAAATGATGTACATGTAGAGTATGTAAAACCTCATGGAGCATTAGCTAATGATATGATGAAAAGTGAGCCTGTATTTTTAGCAATTTTAAGAGCCGTAAGTAGCTATAATAAAAAATTAAAATTAATGATACTTTCATCTAACAAAAATGATTATTATGAAAAATTAGCAAAACCTTTTGGTGTTAAATTAATCTATGAAGTCTTTGCAGATCGTGCTTATACAAAAGATGGTTTTTTAGTTCCAAGAACACAAAAAGGAGCAGTAATTCACTCAGCAGAAGTAGTTATGAGTAGAATTAAACTTTTAAAAACAACAGGAAAACTTACTACTGTTGATGGCAATAAAATTGACATGAAAGCAGATAGTATATGTGTTCATGGTGATAATAAAAAAGCATTAGACTTGGTAAAATCTTTGAGAGAGTTTATTGATGAGGTTTGAGCAATATGAGTAAACACATAATACTAGGCAACAAAACAGGGTGTGATGGAAGTAAAAAATATATGCTTTTTGTCCTTCGCATTTTATTTACCAAGACTTATTTTAAGGAACTAAAATGACCGCGCAAGAGTTAAGAAAAAAAATATCTAAAGATGAATTTACAATTCCCACCGCAGGATATTGTAGTGGAAATGTCCAAACAAACATGTTAGTTATTCCTAAAAAGTATGCAGATTCATTT
>JAERRW010000024.1 GCA_016735235.1 Sulfurospirillum sp.
CTAGCAGTTCTTAGCCATAAAGAGAGTTTTGCTATTTCTACTGCATCTTCATTTATATCTACACCGTAGAGGTTATTTTCAAGTATGCTTTTTTCTATCTCGTAGTAGGTTGTAATATCTCCCATAACAACTAAGTCTTTTTGTAAAGATTGATGCTCGTTTATCAAAAAGTCTAGGGCTTGGTTTAAAAATGCTCCACTTCCACAAGCTGGGTCTAGTATTTTAAGGTTTAAAAGCCAGTTTCTGTAAGTTTCTAAATTTTCCTTTAACTCTTGCTCTTTTTTTGTTGGTTTCTTTGGGTTTTTAGGTGGGACTATAGTCTCACTTCCGATTTGTAACTCCTCTCTTTTGTCTATACAGAGTTTTCCTAGAGTATTTTGTACTATATAACTTGTGATATATTTAGGTGTGTAAAAAACCCCATCTTTTTTTCTTTTTGATTTTTTACTATCAAATTTTACCTCATTTATAGAAGCATTTATCTCCTCAAGGTCTGTTAAGCTTTGCTCAAATATATGCCCTAAGATATTGACATCAACATCACTCATAAAGTCATAATTACTCAATCTTTGAACTTCACTGTCTAAAATATTATCATCTATTACTAAACTATCTAGTGCTTTGTCTTGAGCAAATAAACCACCGTTATATTTAGGGATATTTAGCTTTTCATTGCCTTTGTTGATAGCATCAAAATAAAATTTGTATATATCATATAAAGGGTGGCTAGTGAATTTTTGGTTACTAAACTCTTCTCTTATCTCTTTTATAGTATTTGGAGTCAATAGCCCCCTGTCTTCTGCAAATAATATAAATATAATCCTATCGCATAACTTTTGAGTAAGTCTAAGGAGTAAAGCTTTATCAAGAGAGTTGTTTTTTACTAAGTTCTCAAAAAGATGAGTTCTAAAAAGTGAAAAATCTTTATAAAGTTTGTTGGATATATCTTGTTCAAACGAGGCTGATTGCTCTTTAAGTGTTAAAGGCATACCTTTTTTGATGCTCTCATACGATAAAAGCAGGTGAAACTTTTTAAACTCCTCATAAGTTAAGTGAAAAAGTGAAAATCTCTCATAGGCTGTTTTTTTATCAATATAAAGTCTTAACTCGTCAAAGTTAGAGATAATAATATATTTAGAATTTGAGTGTGAATTATGATAGTTAAATGCTTGAGCCTCTATCTTGTCAAGGTTTTTAGTGTCTTGTCCCTTTAGTTCCACTACTCCTACAACTTCATTATTTACCGATATTACACCGTCTGCTTTTTTGCTATCTGTTTCATTTTTCTTCTCTCTTTCAAGATTAAAATCATTTGGGTTTGTGCTATCAAGAGTATAACCTAAGCAGTTTTCAAAAATTAACTGTAAAAATTCAGTTTGAAATTTTTCCTCTTTTACTTTTTTGATATAGTCTATTTTTTTTAAATATTTTTGATACTCTGCCCATCTTGAGGCGACTAAACTTTCATCTTGATTTGTGTTTTTTAAAACTGATTTTTGAAACATTGACACTTTTATAATACCTTTAAATATCTATTTTATTAATTGATATAATATTATCTATATTATATTTTAGTCCTTAAGTTAATTGCTTTAGAGAGTGAAAGCATGTCTACATTTTCAAGATGTACACCAGTAGGAACACCTTGGGCTATCTTTGTAAATTTTAAATTAAACTCTTTTAGTTTATCTTCTACAAAAAGTATAACTCCATCATTTGCAAGCGATGGAGTTAATGCAAAAATAACTTCTTTTATATCACTGTCAATAATCTTTTTTAATTTTGACATGCACTCATCTTCTAAGCTATTTAAGACAAAATATACTCCATTATAAATATTATTCTCTTCTAGTACAAATATATCTTTTGGGTTTTCTGTAATACAAAGTTTAGATTTATCTCTACGATCATCTAAGCAAATATCGCATATTTCATGCTCACTTATGCCACCACATTTATCGCAACTTCTTATAGAACGAACTGCATTTTTTATAGCATGTGAAATTTTCATAGCATTTAAAGTATCGTTTAGTATAAGATGGTACGCAAATCTTTGTGCAGATTTTTTTCCTACACTTGGAAGAGACCCCAATGCCTCTACAAGAGCATCAAATTTTTCTAATTTCATTCTTTTTTTCCTATGTCAATATAAAATCTATGCATGTTATTAACATACTCATAATCAAGCTCAAAATCATTTAGTTTTACAATATTTTTTACTATATACAGACCTAGCCCAAGCCCCTTTCTAGTCTCACTAAAACCAGACACAAAAGGCTCATAATACTTCTCTATATCCATGGAAAACTCTTTTGCTCTATTCTCTATGTAGAGTATATTGTTTGAAATACTTACATGTACTACTCTATCATCTGCATATTTAATTGCATTATCCATAAGATTTTTTATAGCAAGTGCAAAAGATTCAAAATCTGCTTTTATAGAAATAGTAGAGTCAATATTAACTTTTACATGTTGAAATTTTTTATCATCATCTAACATTAACATGTCTATTGCACTATCGACTATATCAACCAGATTGTAGTATTTAAGTTGAAGAGAGTAATTTTTAGATACTATTTGCTCTATCTTTGAGAACTCATTTATGAGCATGTCAAGTCTCTCAAATATATCTACAAGTCTTCTTTTTGCTTTTTTATCTTCTATCATCTCTGAGACTATTCTACCTTTGCCAATAGGAGTTTTAAGTTCATGCATGGTAGCTCGTAAAAAAAGTTGGCGAGAGTGTATTAAATCTCTTAATTTACAAGCCGCCCTGTCAAACTCATTTGCCACCTCTGCAATCTCATCTTTTTTATCACTTTTACAATCTATATCCATCTCACCAGAAGCAAACTTTCTTATTTGCGAACTCAACTTTTTTAAAGGG
Organism: Sulfurospirillum sp.; assembly: GCA_016735235.1. Taxonomy (GTDB): domain Bacteria; phylum Campylobacterota; class Campylobacteria; order Campylobacterales; family Sulfurospirillaceae; genus Sulfurospirillum_A. Next base: position 2,891 of record JAERRW010000024.1, read on the forward strand.
GAAATACTTCGTAAAATTGAGATGTACATAGAGATAAAAACAATAAAAGCAATAATAAAACCTACCCAAAGAAAATCATTAGTCTTTTTATGATATTTTGATTCTAAAAGTATACTTGAAATTATATTGTCAATATATAAATAGTATTTATCATTATATCTTATAGATAAAAATTCACCTAGATTAGATTTTTTTTGAAAAACTATAGAACCATTTTTAAGAACAGAGATTCTTAAGTTATAATTTTTTACTCTTTTTAGTCCAAAAATACTAAAATACTCATTAATGCCATGTGGAGATAAATTATTTTTATATAGTATAAAAAGATAGTTAATAGATTGGAGTTGTCTCTCTTTTATTGCTTCTAAATCTTTCTCGGCCTGATACTTTAAAAGCATCGAAAAAAACATGTATAAAAGCAAAATAGACAAAATGAAAACAAGAGTTATTTTATTACTAAGAGAATACCTATTCATCCTATTAGCTTATAGCCTATTCCTCTTATAGATTTTATATATATTGACTCTTTTGAACTATCGCCTATCTTGATTCTAAGACGACCAATAATAACATCTAAACTCTTTGAGCCTTTATCTTTTAAAGATTTGCAATTATAAACTAACTGTTCTCGTGAAATAGAAAAACCATGTTGTTTTAACATGTATGCTAGTATCTCAAATTCAGCGGGTGTTAAGTTAATAGGCTCTTGTTTAAAAAATATTTGATGTCTCTTCTCATCAAGTCTAAAATCACTTTCAACTTTATCATTTTGCTGTACTGCTACTTTTTTGTATCTTCTAATAAGGCTTTGTATTCGTGCATACATCTCTTTTGGATCATAAGGTTTTGGTAAATAATCATCTGCACCTAACTGAAGCCCTGTAACTTTATCGCTAACATCGCCTCTTGCACTTGAGATTATAATTGGTATATTGTATCTATTGACAACTTCTTTGCAGACTTCAAGTCCATCCATTCCGGGAAGTGTCAAGTCAAGTATAAGTAGATCATAATTTTTTATACCCGCACTAAGCCCCAAATATGGGTCTTCGTAGTTTGTTAATTTTATATTATACTGTATTAAGTATTCACTTAAAATTTCTGCAAATTCTGTGTCGTCTTCTATCATAAGTACATTTATCATCAAAAACCTTTAGTCATTTTGATAATATTATATCATAAAAAGTAGTATGAGGGTTTACAAATAAACCCTCATAGTTCTCTATTTTTTCAACTTAGATATCTGCTTCTTAGTTAAAATTTTAAAAACTTTTTCCATATGATCTGCATGTATTACTGCTATTTTTCCATCATTTTTGCTTGAATTTTCTAAAAATGCTTTTTTATCAAATCCTTTATCTCCTATAAATTCTGACATGTTTCTTTTACATCCAGTACCTCTAGTTTTTTTGATCTCAAGTCTCATCTCATCTCTTAATATTGAGAGTTTATAATGTTGTTCTTGACTTAATTCAATTTTTGAAAATATTTGTGTACAACCATATCCTCCAGCCTTGCCACTTTTATTGCAACTTGAACCTCTATTTTTTTTATGGAATCCACCTGAACGGTCTCTTTCACCATAACCATTATTGCCACACTGTCCACCATAACCACCATATGCATAAGCTCCTGATGTTAATACTCCGGCTAACACTACTGTCATCAAAAATTTTCTTTTCATCGTTTATCCTTTAATTTGGGTACAAACCCTTGTGATAATGAAAGTATAAAATATTATTCTTAATAATATTTAAATGGTTTGTTAATGCATGTTAATGAGACTTAATACCAAAATATTATCTCAAATATTGATAATTTTCTTTTTTTTTGATAAAATACGAGCTTAATTAAACTTACAGAAAAGAGAATTACAAATTGGATTTAGAATACTACGAAATACTAGAAATTACAAAAGATGCAAATAGTGGTGCTATAAAAAAAGCATACAGAACACAGGCTTTAAAATTTCATCCAGATAGAAACAGAGGCGATAAAAATGCAGAAGAGCAATTTAAACTTATTAATGAAGCTTATCAAGTTCTAAGTGACTCTAAAAAAAGATCTACCTACGATAGATATGGAAAAAAAGGGCTTGATTCGCAAGGTTTTAGTAACTTTAGTGACATGGACTATACAGACATTATGGGCGACCTTGGAGGTATTTTTGAATCGGCATTTGGTGGTGGATTTCATAGCAGTCAAAAACATCAAAGAAAATACTCATTAGATGCAGAAATAGAGATTAATATTGCATTCAATGAAGCTATTTTTGGTTGCAATAAAGAGGTTAAATACAGTTACAAAAAACCTTGTAAAGATTGTAATGGCACAGGCAGTAGCAGTGGCAAAAAGTCTACATGTAGTCAATGCAATGGGAAGGGTCAAGTCTTCTATAGACAAGGCTTTATGACATACTCTCAAACATGTCCTCACTGCAACGGTAAAGGTACTATTGTAAAAAATCCTTGTTCCACATGCAGTGCAAAAGGGTATAGCGAACAAAGTGATACTATGAAAATAGATATACCAGAAGGTATTGATAGTGGAAATAGAATTAGAGTAGCAAAAAGAGGTAATATAGATGATAATGGCGAGCAAGGCGATTTGTATATTCAAATTAATGCAGGAGAAGATGAGCACTTTCAAAGACACAACGATGATATATATATAGAAGTACCTCTATTTTTTACTCAAGTAGCTCTTGGTGAAGAGATAACTCTACCAACTCTTAGAGGAGAGGTAAAGCTTGAACTTCCAATGGGAGCAAAAGATAAGCAGCAATTTGTATTTAAAAAAAAGGGTGTAAAAAATGTTCATACAGGTGAGCTAGGAAGCATGGTTGCACAAATCAAAATAAAATACCCTAAAAAACTCTCTGCTAGTCAAAGAGAGATTCTTACTAAACTTCAAGATGATTTTGGTATAGAGAGTAATCCTCATGAAAGTACATTTGAGGGTACTGTCGAGAAGATAAAAGGTTGGTTTAAATAGACCACTACATTATGTATGGTGATACAAAAATACCGTATACCATAATAACAAACAAGCGGTTAAAAAATTTATACATTACAATTAGCCAAACTTATGGAGTTGTTGTAAAAAATCCTAACTACTCCTTGAAATCAATTCATGCAATAGTAAAAAAAAGAGAGAGTTGGATAGCTAAAAAACTTCAATATTTAAATCTAAAAAAATCTATATCTAAAATCTATGAAGAAGAAAATAGAGTGCTATTGTATGGAAAAAAAGAGTCTATACTAATAGAGGGAAAACTAGAAAACTTTTATAAACAAAAATCACAAGAGATAACACCAGCTTTAGTAGAAAAATGGGCTTTAAAAATGAATTTGATTCCATTGAAAATTACATTTAGAAAAACAAAAAGAAGATGGGGGAGCTGTAGTGCTAAAAATGAGCTTAGTTTTACAAGCTCCTTAGTTCAACTTCCAATTGAGTGTATAGAGTATATTATAGTACACGAACTATCGCATATCAAACACAAACATCATCAAAAGAGTTTTTGGCAACATGTAGAAAAATTTATGCCTAATTTTAAAAAATGCGAACAGATACTAAAAGAGTACTCTCCGCAAATATAGAATGACTTAATCTATTTATAAATAAGGTAGAAGTAAAAATAGTCCCAAAGAAAATATAATCAAAGCACCAAATACCTTAAGTAAGTACGCTTTACTACCAAGTAGACCACCGAATCGTTTATTAAGAGAGATTGAAAAAATTCCAGCTAAAGAGATTGTAAACCCCATTCCTATACTCATAGCAATAGCCGCCGATACTCCTAATATGTACTTTTCTAAAATTATGCAAAAAAGTACTATTGTCATCACTCCAGGACATGGTACTATGCCAGAACTCAATGCGACTATAAATTGGCTTTTAGGTTTGCTTTTTATCTTTTTTTCGTCTAAATTCTTATGCTTAAAAGCGTCATACATAAGATAAATTCCTATGAGTATTATCATGCTTGCACTAATCTGCATAGTTATAGAACTTATGTTATTAAAATTCTCTCTAAACATTGCTTTTAGTATAAAAAATATTCCAAATGTTGCACAAAGAGCCGAGAGAGCATGTATTATTGAAATCATATAGCCCATTTTAAAAGCACTTCTGTAACTGCTTTTATTTGTTGAAAAATAAAATGCCACTAATGCTTTTCCATGTCCGGGACCGGCGGCATGAACAGCTCCATAAATAAAAGCGATCAAAAGAACTAATAGAGATAAATAGAAACTATTTTCACCATCAACACTTCTTATTGTTTTTGATATATAGCTATTTAACTCATATTGATAATCTACTATTGTCTTTAAAAAATTACTGTAAATTTCACTCAAAACTTATCCTATGTTCAAAAAAGAAATCCATATCTTCCCCATCAACTTTTGCTTTTGCACCATCTATTGCTATAAACTTATCTTTTAACATTATAGCTACAAACATCTCTTTATCTGAAAACTTAAAAATAGTGTTTTTGGCACTAAAAGATTCATCAAGTTCAAAAAAATAACAAATTCTATTATCTTCTATTGTTGCTCTAAAATTTTTTATTTTAGGAAGAGTCATGGTTTTTCCATCAACTTCAACCTCTGTATAAAAATTATAACTTTTAAGAGACAAAAAATAATTTTCATAAATAAAATCACTCTCTTCTTTGTCTATTTTGCCATTATTGTTAGCATCAAATTCCATTATGAGCATAGCCGATGTCATATCATCCATCTTCCACTTAAATTCAGTTTTTACTATAGTACCATCCTCTACATGTAGGTTAGGGTGCAAATCTATGAAAGTGTGTGGGTGGGCACTTAAATTTACTGTATTTAGTAAAAATATTATTAATAACTTCTTCATAAAGGTTTTAAAGCAAAAATTATACCATTTTAACCATGCATTAACATAAAATACTTTTAAAATAGATATTTAAAATATTTTATGTTAAAATAGTACAAACGACAAAGGTTACATGTGAATCAAAAAACATTAATAAAAGAAAAAATTATAAATTATATCTATACACTATCAAATCAACCAGTTGTTTTTAAAGACTTGTTGTCTGCAAATAGCCACTATAATGAAAAAATGTATGTTGATCCGGGTAAACTTGGATTTCGTATGAATATTATGAAAGCTTATACTGTTTATCTTGTCTTAAGCACATTGGTAATTATGCCTCTTATAGGCTTAACTCACTATTTTCTAAAAAGTATAGATTTTCACTTCTCTGTTTTATGGGCAATTATAATTACAAGTGCTATTTTTATAGGTTTCAATTTTTTTAGGGCATGGATTAGAGATACAATTACGCTAAAACTTATTAAAAAAGCGTGGTTAATACATTTTCCATACTTCCCTTACTATAAATACAGTCAAAAAGTAGAAAATATATATAATGAATCTTTAAAAAGTGAAATATCTAAAAAAAATTTACAACTTTATGTAATGGATAAATTAATTGAAAAGAGTCAATAACTCTACTTTAACTCTCCCCAATTTTTACCTATACATGTACTTACTTCTAGCTTTATTTTAAGTTTATAGATATTTTTCATTATCTCTTTTGCTCTGCTTGCAAATTTTTCAACCTCATTATCTTTAACTTCAAAAATAAGTTCATCGTGAATTTGTAAAAGTAGTTTTGAATTATTATCTAAAATTTCATCTTTTATTTTATTCATAGAGAGTTTAATAAGATCCGCCGCACTTCCTTGAAAACGAGTATTTACCGCTTCTCTCTCATACATAGAAACTTGCATGTCATTTGCATTACTAAAATCAAAATAGCGTCTTCTACCAAGTAAAGTCTCCACATATTCTCTTTTTTTAGCATCATCAATAACACTTTGTAAATAACTCTTTACAGTTGGAAAAGATTTAAAATAGTTCTCTATATACTCTTTTGCCTCTTTTTGGCTAACTCCAATTGTTTGAGATAACTTTCTAGCCCCCATGCCATAAAGAAGTCCAAAGTTTATACTCTTGGCTACTCCTCTCTTCTCATCAGCATTCTCTTCTCCAAAAAGTTTTAAAGCAGTCTGTCTATGAATGTCTAAGCCATTATTAAAAGCATTTAAAAGATCCTCATCTTCGCTATAGTGAGCTAAAAGTCTAAGCTCTATTTGAGAGTAATCAATGCCTATAAAACTATAACCACTTTTAGAAATAAAACCTTTTCTAACTTCACGACCAAGTTCTGTTTTAGTTGGAATATTTTGAAGATTTGGGTCTTTTGAACTAAGTCTTCCAGTTGCGGTTCCTGTTTGTAAAAATGAAGTATGTATACGAGAATCTTTTGAATCTTCTCCAAGCTTTAAAAGTGGTTTTATATATGTAGAATGCAATTTATGAAGCTCTCTGTATTTAAGTATTTTAGGCATAACTTCATGCTCATTTAAAAGTTTTTTTAAAACACTTTCATCTGTACTGTATCCTGTTTTTGTTTTTTTAACTACGGGCAAATTTAAATGCTCAAATAAAACTGTACCTAGTTGTTTTGGAGAGTTTAAATTAAACTCCATTTTACAAAGAGTAAATATATTGGTTTTTGTCTCTTCCATTACTTTGCTTATTTTCAATGAGAGTTTTGCAAAATGGTTAGTATCAACTTTTACACCCTCATTTTCCATCTCTAAAAGAACTTTTATAAAAGGAAATTCTGTATCATCTGCAAGTTTTAAAAGGTTTGGTGCTAAAATAACTTTTAGTTTATCATACAACATGTAGGTCATCCATGCATCTTCACTAGCATATCTACATGCATCTTGCATATCAACTGCCGAAAAATCTTGCCCTTTTGGAACAATGTCTTTAAACTTTACCATATCATAATCAAAAAATCTTTTTGCAAGACTATCAAGTCCTACTCTTAACTCTGGATTTAATAACCAAGCTAAAACCATAGTATCGCTAAAATGATCTACATGTAAATCGCCAAAATTTGCTTTAATTATTGCAAAATCATACTTTAAATTATGTCCAATCACTCTACATGTAAAAAGTTTCTCTACTGCTTTTTTAGCATTTTGTAGACTTATTTGCTCCTTCACACCAAGATAATTATGGGCTATAGGAACATAATAAGCCTCTTTATTATTCATGGAAAATGAGAATCCAACTATCTTTGCTACTTTTGCATCAAGCCCTGTTGTCTCTGTATCAAATGCTACAACATCACTACATGTAAGGCTATCTACAAGAGTAAAAAGCTTCTCTTTTGTATCAAGTAAAATTGGTTTAAATGTACAAGTCTCTTTTTTTTCTAGTGGTCTTGGTGTATATTTTAAGCGATAAAGCATGCTTTTAAGGTCATACTTTTCTAGCTCATCTATAATATATTCTAATGGTTGATTTTCTGGAAAATAAAAACTTTCAAACTTATCTTCAATATCTAAACTATCGTCTAGTTGTACTAGTTTTTTACTTAAATATGCACTATCACGATTCTCTATTAAAAGCTTTTTAGTTCTTGGATTTGCTATTTTTTCTAAATTTTCATATATGCTTTCAAGTGAGTTAAAATCATCAAGTAACTTTTTAGCACCTTTTGCTCCAATGCCCTTAACTCCGGGAATATTATCGGCGGTATCTCCTACAATAGCTAAGTAGTCTCCAATTTGGTTAGGATATACTCCAAATTTTTCAAAACACTTTTGACTATCAATATCATTTTTTTTAGTTGGGTCGTAAATAGTTACTTTTTCATCTTCTATTAACTGATAGAGATCCTTGTCATGGCTTACAATTCTTACTTTAATATTATGTTTTTTTGCAAACTTTGTTGCTGCTGCTATAACATCATCGGCTTCAAAACCCTCTTTTAAAAAACTCTTAAACCCCATTTTTTCTATCCAGCTAATTGCGATAGGAAGTTGAATTTTTAAATCCTCAGGGGCGGGTGAACGATTTGCTTTATAATTTGGATCTATCTTGTGACGAAAGTTTTTACCTTTAGCATCAAGTGCAAAAAGTATATAATCGCTTTTATGCTCCTCTTTTAGAGTGTATATAAAATTAGCAAATCCAGTAATAAGTCCTGTAGGAAAGCCATCTTTATTTTTCAAGTTTGGAAGTGCATAAAAATTTCTAAAAAAGAAACCAAAGGTATCAATAATTGTAAGTGTTTTCACTCAATAACTCTCTTCTAGCATTTTCTCTCATTTTATGTTTTTTATTATTTTATCAAATTTTACTTTAAAGTTGTAACCTGTAACCCTCCCCAAAAACCATACCACCTAAAACAGAATAATTTTGATAAAATAAATCAGGAGAGTTCATGCGAAAGAGTAAATTTACAGACAAGCAAATTGTTGAGATTTTAAG
>JAERRW010000106.1 GCA_016735235.1 Sulfurospirillum sp.
CTAAAGAGAGTTATATCGCTTCCTTGTACACTTACTTTTTTATTTTTAGCCATTATTTTCTGCCCTTGGAAATGTTAAAAGTAACTCACGATAATACTCGTACTGTTGTTGTCTTAGTTTTATCTCTTTTGGTAAACCCTCACTTATGGAGTTTGTTAAGGTATCGAACTTGTCTAAGATGGTTACTATTCTTTTTTGTTTTTCTAGGGGCGGGATTGGGATTTTAAGTTTTTCAAGCACCATCTTTGACAAACGCGGGATACTTGCTCTACGAACCAGAGATAAAATCTTATTTTCTTGGGTTAATAAAAAGTAGTATAAAAACTTACTTTTTATACCATCAGGTGTTATGAAAAAATAAACATCATCTGCTGCCCAAAAATTAACTTTACTATAACCGATTTTTCCTGCTGCCCCTGCACTAATAATAAAAGTTGTATCAGATTTAACATTATTTTCATGATAATAACCAAGAGGTGTCATACTATTTTGATAAACAGCATAACGACCTGATTCTTCTAATTGACTTTTGACAAGTCTTTTACCTCGTTTAAGTTTAATTACTTCCCCCAAAGATTTAAACTCAACCTCTCCATCTGTGAAAGTCAATAATGTATCTCTATAATAACTATACTGTTTTTTTCTAACTGTAAGCTCTGTTGTAAGCTCTGTTGTAAGCTCTGTGAAATTGTCCAAAATTCGGACAATTTCACTTTGGATATTTAGGGGTGGGATTGGGATTTGAAATTTTTCAAGTATAGGCATTGTAATATAAGGAACAGAACCTTGTCTTGAGTTTTTGATAATATAATTTTTTAATGTATATTTTAAATAGTGGAATAAATACACAGAGTTAATGCAGTTTTTAAAATTTGCAATTATATAGGTTCTTTGATAAGCATTAAATTTACCTTTATAATAATTAATATGACCAACTTGACTGCCATTCCCTGATACTAAAATAGCCTCTAAGTCAAATGCATAATTATTAATCTTGTAAGGTTTTTGATTGCAAGTAAAAAAAGGGTAAATACCATTATCTTCCATAGCGTTAGCATTTAACTTACCTGTTGTAATTAAATCACAAACTTTTCCCAAGTTACTCCACTCAACCTCCACACCCTCCAACAACTCTTTTATCATATTCATCTTTTCTTGCTCTCCTTGTCTACTATTTTTTGTACAGCTTTTATATTATTTAAATACTCTTTTTCCACAGGAGAAAGAATTTTGGCTTTATATGCTTTATATTCAAGGTCTGCTTTTTCTTTGGCTTGTTTGCTAGAGATTTTACCTGCATTTTTAAGTATTTTACGACCTGTTGAATTTAAGATATTGTCAAGTTCTTTTATATAATCTCTCATATACATTATTTTTTCTTCAATAGCATTAAGTTCGGCTAGGTCAAAGTAAGCCGATACAAGATTATTAAGCACTTTGAGCTCTTTTTCTTCCAAAAAGTTTTTAGCTATCATCGCTTCAGCCTGTGTAGGCTCGATTCCTTTAAAGTTAGTTAGTCCCACAAAAGGCTTATGGCTATCTACACGAAAATAGATAACTTCACTAGCAGTATGTCCGTGAGCCGCATAATGTAATTTGTTTTGCACAATCTTAAAAAATTCTAAGCTCTCTTGACTTTTTGTATCATAATCTTTTGCTGTGGCATACAACTCCAAAACTTGACGATACATTACTTTTTCACTTGAACGAATATCACGAATACGGCTTAAAAGCTCCTTCCAATAATTGCCACCACCTAAGCCCTTTAGTTGCTCGTCATTGAGTACAAAACCTTTTTGAAGATACTCTTTTAGAACGATAGAGGCATATTGTCTAAACTGAACCCCGCGAATTGATCGCACTCGATAACCAATAGCTAAAACCATATCAAGTCTGTAGTAAGCCACCTCTTTAGTCTGAGTTTTACCAGACATAGCTCCATGCTTAGTGGTCGTAAACTTATGGTTGACAACCACTTTCTCTTCTACTTCTTTATCTTCAAAAATATTTTTAATATGCTTACTGATATTTTGTTTTGTTGACTCAAAAAGCTCAGCAATTTGAAGTTGCGATAACCATACTGTGCCATCTTGTAATTTCAAATCAATTTTTGTAGCACCATCTTCGCTAGTATAAATAATAATATCACCCATACCTAAAGTTCCTCGGTCTTAAATTCACTATAGCCCTCATAGTAGTAGCTTATATCTATACCCTTCATAAACAATACCCTATTATCTATCTTCTCCGTTAGTGCCTTTTTGAGTAGAAACTTTATCTCTATATCTTTTACAATACTTCTTTTCATAGATGACATGTAGTCATCTTTATCGACTTCGTTCCAGTCTATAGCTTTCTTTATGGCAGATTTTAGCATCAGGTCTAGCCATATACGGGTAGCTCTACCGTTGCCCTTACGAAATGGGTGAGTTATATTCATCTCTATATATTTCTCAACTATTCTCTCAAAACTATTTTTAGCCATCTTGTCTATATGTTCTAATGATTGTTTTAAGTACATCACAGGAGCAAATCTAAAATCACCTTTAGAGTCAAAAAGCTGTTTGGCTTTTTGTTTACTTATTTTCTCTTCTCTTCTAGCTAGTTCTATTTGATTAGTGATGTTTAGTCTATTTTTTAATATCACCTTTTTATCCTTCTATTTGAGAAACTATATCGTCTATATCTAAACGCAACTTATTTATAGTTTTTACTGTTGTTTTGATTTCATTATTTAGCTTAGTTATATCTATCTTCTCTCTTGTATCTTTTGCCTCTACATAGGAGCTAACAGAAAGATTATAATCATTTTGTGCAATAACTTCATTGTCTATATATTTTGTAAAATGCTCAATGTTGTCTTTGCTATCAAACACACTCATGATTTTATCTATATGATTGTCTTCGCCATCGTGGGTCAATATGTTGTTATTGGTCTGTTTTTTATAAAGTTCACTTGCATCTATAAACTGTGTCTTGTAGTCTATTTTATGTTTTGAAAGGACTAAAATATTTACCGCTATAGATGTTCCAAAAAACAGATTTGGTGCTAGTGATATAACAGTTTCTATATAATTTTCATCTACTAGATATTTTCTTATCTTCTGTTCTGCTCCACCTCTGTAAAAAATACCCGGAAAACAGACAATAGCCGCACGACCTTTGGGCGATAGATAGCTTAAAGAGTGAAGTATAAAAGCAAAATCAGCTTTTGATTTAGGGGCTAGTACGCCAGCGGGTGCATATCGGTCATCATTTATGAGTGTTGGGTCTTCTGCTCCTATCCACTTAACAGAATAGGGAGGGTTTGAAACTATGGCATCAAATGGTTTGTCGTCTCCAAAATGTGGGTCTAGTAGAGTATCGCCAAGGGCTATGTTAAATTTATCGTAGTTTATGTTGTGTAAAAACATATTCATTCTAGCTAAGTTATATGTTGTGTGGTTTATCTCTTGCCCAAAAAAACCATCTTCAACAATGTGTGCGTCAAATTGCTTTTTAGCTTGCAAAAGTAGTGAGCCAGAACCTGCTGCGGGGTCGTAAATTTTATTAACTTTTGCTTGTTTGTGCATGGCTAGTTGTGCTATAAGTTTAGAAACGCTTTGAGGAGTAAAAAACTCACCGCCTGATTTACCTGCATTAGCTGCATAGTTTGAGATGAGAAACTCATAAGCATCGCCAAATAGGTCGATGTGGTTATCTTCAAACTTTCCAAAACTAAGACTAGCAACACCTTTTAATACAGAAGATAATCTAATGTTTTTATCTTTTACTGTATTGCCTAGTTTATTGTTTGTAGTATCAAAGTCTGCAAATAAACCTTTAATATCTACTTCTGAAGGGTAGCCATTAGCTGAACCCTCAATGTTTGAAAAAACAGCACTTAACTCTGTATTTAAATTAGGATTATCGTTTGCATTTTTAACAAGACTATTAAACAGTTGACTAGGGTAGATAAAATAACCCTTTGTTTTGATAGCATCATCTTTAATCTCTTGCGTAATAATATCATCGGTTAAAGAGGCATAATCATAATTTCCATCGCCACCATCCATGTAGTTACAAAAGTTTTCACTTATAAATCTATAAAACAGAGTTCCTAGAATGTATTGTTTAAAATCCCAGCCATCTACTGAGCCTCTTACTTCATTTGCTATTTGCCATATTTTCCGTTGTAATTCTGCTCTTTGTTGAGTACATGTCATCTGTAAATTCCTTATTATTTTTAATGCTTATTTTATTAAATATTAGCTTATATTTAGAATTGAATTTATTGTTTCACCATCTCCCATAAAGATTCAGATAGAGTTGGATGAGCAAAAACCATATTTGCTAATTCATCTTTTCTCAATTTTGCATTTATGGCAATAAGTATTTGATGAATATGTTTGTTGGGGAGGGTTACAATGCATTCAGATTTTGTTTGGTTTATATACTCTTGTATATATGGGTCTATACCATCGGTAAAAAAGTTTTCACTAAATAGAACAAAATTTGGAAATGTATTATGTATAGTTTTATAAAAATAATCTGCTATGGCTGATGCAAGTAAAAATCTTGTACTTTCTGATAAATCAATATAATTTTCTATCATTAAATCATTCATTTCATTTTTAACAGGCTCTATAAACATTTTTGTAATTTCAACATCCCATTCAGTATTTATTTTATACTTTGATTTACTGTATCCTTCAATACATTTTTCTCCAATGATAAATAATTCATTTAATAATTCCATGTTTTTTGATTCATATTTATCTTTAAAAATAT
>JAERRW010000021.1 GCA_016735235.1 Sulfurospirillum sp.
TCATATAAAGCACTTCCTTCTCTTAAAAATTCTGGTGAAAAGATAATGTTTGTAGTATTAAACTTCTTATTGATTGATTTTGTATAACCTACTGGTACAGTTGATTTAATAATCATAGTTGCATTAGGATTAATTTCAAGTACATCTTTTATGACTATCTCTACATGTTTAGTGTCAAAGTAGTTTGTTTGTGGGTCATAATCTGTAGGTGTAGAGATAACAATGTAATCCGCATCTGCATAAGCTTCTTTTTTATCTAGTGTTGCTTTAAAATTTAACTCTTTTGTTTGTAAATAATTACTAATTTCTTTATCTTTAATGGGAGATATCTTATTATTTAACATGTCTACTTTTTTAGGGATAATATCTAAAGCTACCACTTCATTATGTTGTGCTAAAAGAATACTATTTGATATACCAACATAACCTGTTCCTACTACCGCTATTTTCATTTAATTTTTTCCTTTATATTTTGTGTAATCTTTATTAAAATGAGTATCTTCTAACTCTAGTTTGGATAGTCTTGATTTTATATTCATAGGATCTGTTGACTCAAAAAAGTGTAGTGATTTATTGTAGCTTTTTGATTTCATTTGATAGAAATTTTTAGAGTATTGCATTGGCTATTTAACTTCTTTATTGTAGAAATAATTTGTAGCTTCAACAAACCCATCTACAGAACCACAGTCAAAACGAGTACCTTCAAATTGAAAGCCAAGCACTTTCCCTTGTTTAGCAAGAGTTAAAAGCGCATCAGTAATTTGAATTTCTCCACCTTTTCCGGGTTTAGTTTCTTTTATAACATCGAAAATCTCTGGTATTAATATATATCTACCAATAATTGCTAAATTACTTGGCGCATCTTGAGGTTCAGGCTTTTCTACCATATCAGTAACTTTATACAGATTATCTTCTATTAATTCGCCAGCTATTACGCCATATTTATTTGTAAACTCTTTTGGTATCTCTTCTATTGCTACTATACATTTATCAGGGTATTTTTCATAAAGTTTTGTCATTTGAGTAAGAACTGTATCGTTACTATTGTCACACAAGTCATCTGCAAGTATTACTGCAAAAGGTTCATTGCCTATTAGTGTTTGACCTGTAAGAATAGCATGACCTAAGCCTTTCATCTCTACTTGACGAGTATAAGAGAAAGTATAACCATTTACAATTCCTCTTATACCATCCATTAAAACTTCTTTAGATGTTCCATCTATTTGATTTTCAAGTTCATAACTTCTATCAAAATGATCTTCAATAGCTCTTTTGCCACGACCGGTAACTATTGCCATAGTATCGCAACCAGCGGCTATTGCTTCTTCTACACCATATTGAAGTAATGGTTTAGTTAGAACTGGGAGCATCTCTTTAGGTATAGCTTTAGTAGCAGGTAAAAAACGTGTTCCATATCCAGCAGCAGGAAATAAGCATTTTTTAATTTTTGAGTTAATCATTTAGTTTTCCCCCATTTTGCAACATCAATCTCATACTCTCTTTGAAGTTCTTCATATTCAGTCTTCTTTCTATCTATAAATTTTTTAGTAAGAACCATTTTTTCTCGAATTCCATCATCTGTAAGTAGATACGAATATTTCATTTTATTATTGGAAGAGATAAATCTATCGCATTTCAAAAGACCTTTATCTACAAGAGCTTTTATAATGAAATTTACCTTACCAACACTAAACCCTACTTCTTTAGCTAGTCTAGGTTGAGAAGTGTTCTGATTTATATTTCGTAAAATTAATAGTTCTTGGTAGTCTCTTTGCAAGTGTATAATCCTCTAATCGATTTCAATTGTTGAATTATATCATTTCATTTATTGAAACCATCTTAATAAAGGGGTTTATTTTGAATTTTGGAGGCGGTATAGAAATTCCTTGTTTTGCTGATGTCATAATAGAGAAAATCCAAGAGAAGGAAAAAATTGATAATATTTACGCTATTATAATAGTAGACAAAAAAGTCAAAAGGTATAATTATTGTACAAACTGGCAATATAATGTCCCCAGAAAAACAAACCATTTAATACAACATTCTTATTGCATAAGATAAAATAAGAACATAAAAGTGAGGGATAAAAAGATGAGTACGAAGAGAAAAACATATAGTGCA
>JAERRW010000043.1 GCA_016735235.1 Sulfurospirillum sp.
CTTTGCTTTTTTAATACTCTTATTTTAACTAAATATTGAGTATAATTTATTATCTTATATATTTCTAAAATTATATATTTAATCTTAGAGATATAGATAATTTTAAATTTTAAAGGATTCGTAATGACTAAATTGGTTAAATTGTTATTAATTGCAACTATTTTTATAGGTATGCAAGCAACTGCTGGTGTATTAGAAGATACAAAAAAACAGGGTTTTGTTAAATGTGGTGTTGATGGTGGACTACCGGGTTTTTCTGAAATTCTAAGTGGTGGCGTATATAAAGGTATAGATGTCGATGGTTGTCGCTCTGTTGCTGCAGCTGTTTTAGGAGATGCATCAAAAGTTAAATATATAGCATTAAATGCAAAAGAGAGATTAACTGCTCTTCAATCAGGTGAAATTGATGTTCTTTATAGAAATACTACTTGGACTCAAAGTCGAGATACATCACTTGGTTTAAATTTTGCTGGTGTTAACTATTATGATGGTCAAGGTTTTATGGTAAGAAAAAGCTTAAATGTATCAAGTGCAAAAGAGCTTGATGGTGCTTCGGTTTGTCTACAAACTGGAACTACTACCGAGCTTAATGTTGCAGATTATTTTAGAACTAATGGCATGAAATACAAAACTGTATCTTATGATACGAATGATCAAGTTGTATCAAGTTATGAAAATGGAAGATGTGATATCTTAACATCAGATGCTTCTCAACTTTATGGATTAAAAACTAAACTAAAAGATCCTGCTAAGCATATTGTTCTTCCAGAAATTATCTCTAAAGAGCCTTTGGGACCTGTTGTTAGACAAGGCGATGATGAATGGTTTAATATAGTAAAATGGTCATATAATGCCGTAGTTGCTGCCGAAGAGTTAGGAGTTACAAGTGCAAATGTAGATAAACTAAAAACTTCTACCAAGTCTCCTGCTATAAAAAGACTTCTTGGAACTGAAGGCAAAATGGGGGCAAATCTTGGTTTAAATGCAGATTTTGCTTATCAAATTATTAAACAAGTAGGTAATTATGGTGAAATTTTTGAAAGAAATATAGGAATTAATACTTCTCTTAAGATGGAAAGAGGAATTAACGCACTATGGACAAATGGTGGATTGCAATATTCTCCTCCATTTAGATAAAATAAATTTATTGATATTGCAAAGCTCAATAAAAAACAAGGATATAAATGTTAATGATTTTAAAAAGAGTCTTATAGATGGTAAGTGCTTTAAAAAATCAAAAAGTTAGAGGAGTACTATTTCAAATACTAGCTGTTGTAAGTTTAGTTGCTTTTTTGTGGTATATTGGGTTAAATACGGCTCATAATATAGAGAAAAGAGGCATAAAAACTGGTTTTGAATTTTTAAACAGTACAGCTGGTTTTGGAATTGATGAAACTCCTATAGCTTATACAGAAGCAGATACTCATGGAAGAGTCTTTTTGGTTGGTCTATCAAATACACTTATAATAAGTTTAGTTGGCATTATTTTTGCTACTATTTTGGGTTTATTAATAGGTGTTTTGAGACTATCAAACAATTGGCTTATTAGAAAAATGGCGGCCTCATATATAGATATATTTAGAAATATTCCTATATTACTTCAAATACTATTTTGGTATAATGTAGTAATCAAGGCTCTTCCTATGCCTAAGCAAAGTATAGAGATCATGAATAATATATTTCTCAATAATCGTGGTCTTTATATTCCGCAACCAGATTTTAATTCGACTACAATATCAATTTTAGTTAGTTTATGCTTTGCTCTATTTTTAATCTTTTTTATAAAGAAATGGTCAAGAAAAAGACAAAAAGAGACAGGAGAAATTTTTCCTGTCCTTTTAGTTAGTCTAGCCATATTTACACTATTGCCAATGATCGCTTACTTTATAGGTGGGGCTAACTTAAATTTTAATGTTCCTGTATTGCAAGGATTTAATTTTAAAGGCGGGAAAGCTATCTCACCTGAATTTTTAGCATTAACATTTGCTCTTGTTGTGTATACTGCTACATTTATAGCAGAGGCTGTAAGAAGTGGCATAGAAGCTGTAAGTAAAGAGCAAAAAGAAGCAGCAACTTCAATAGGATTAACATCATATCAATCACTAAAACTTGTTGTTCTTCCTCAGGCAATTAGAATAGCAATACCTCCTACTATAAACCAATATTTAAACCTTATTAAAAATTCATCACTTGCAACGGCAATTGGTTACCCTGAAATAGTTACTCTTTTTTCGGGAACATCACTAAATCAAGTCGGTCAAGCTATAGAGATTATTGCTATAACAATGCTTGTGTACTTGGTCATAAGTTTAACTGTATCGGCTATATTAAATTGGTTTAATCACAAAATAAAAATTAAGGAGACATAAAAGTGGCAATTTACAAAGAAAAAGATTCCCAAAAAGCTCCTATAGAAACAAAGGGGGTTGTGTTCTGGGTAAAAAATAATCTATTCTCTACACCACTTGATATCGTAATGACGCTTATGGGCATATCAATACTGTTGTTAATTATCCCTCCTTTTATTCAGTGGGCTTACATTGACGCAAACTTTATAGGTGAAACAAGAGAAGATTGCACAAATGACGGAGCATGCTGGGTTTTTGTAAAAATGAAAATGGATCTGTTTATGTATGGGTTTTACCCTAAAGCGGAATTGTGGAGACTTCAAAGTGCATTATTACTATTTATAGTTATGATAACTTCATTAAAACTACTAAAGAGTACAAAACTTAAATTTGCCTCTTTTTCACTATATTTTATAATTGCTTTTGTTCTTATTCATGGTGGCATGTTTGGATTAGAAATTGTTAATACAGACAAGTGGGGCGGATTAATGCTAACTATCATAATTGCAGCAGTTGGCATCATTTTCTCTTTTCCTATAGGAGTTGTAATTGCTTTTGGTAGAGCATCAAATCTACCTGTTATAAAAAGTATTTGTGTTACTTATGTTGAGTTTATTAGAGGTGTTCCGCTTATTACAATTCTTTTTATGTCCTCTGTGATACTTCCTCTGTTTTTTCCTGAAAGCATAACATTCGATAAACTTTTTCGTGCTTTAATAGGCATAACACTATTTCAAGCGGCTTATGTAGCAGAGACTATAAGAGGCGGGCTACAATCAATTCCAGCAGGTCAGTATGAAGCAGCAGATGCTATAGGGTTATCTTATTGGCAAAAAATGCTACTTGTTATATTGCCTCAAGCTTTAAAGGTTGCTATACCAAATCTTGTAGGTATATTTATATCACTGTTTCAAGATACAACACTTATTCTTATAATCGGTCTATTTGATATACTTGCTATGGTTCGTATTACATCTGCGGATTCTAATTGGCTTGGCTTAGAAACAGAGGGTTATGTCTTTGTAACATTTGTATTTTGGGTGTTTTGTTATGGCATGAGTAAATACTCTAGTAGATTAGAAAAACAGTTTGATACAAACTTAAAATAGGAAAATAATGAAAAATAATAACATAATAGAGATTAAAGAATTAAATAAATGGTATGGAGATTTTCATGTTTTAAAAGATATAAATCTAAGTGTAAAAACAGGTGAAATTATTGTTATTTGTGGACCTAGTGGTAGCGGTAAATCAACACTTATTAGGTGCATTAATTATCTTGAGCAGTTTCAAAAAGGAAGTATTGTTGTTGATGGCATAGAAGTTATTGATGATATTAAGAAAATTAAAGCTCTTCGTGAAGATGTAGCTATGGTTTTTCAACATTTTAACCTTTTTCCTCATTTATCAATACTAGATAATTTAACACTATCTCCAATTTGGGTAAAAAAACAACCTGAAAAAGAAGCTATTGCAATAGCTATGAAGTTTCTTGAGCGTGTCGGTATAGCAGAACAAGCAAATAAATATCCGAATCAACTCTCTGGTGGACAACAGCAACGCGTGGCAATAGCTAGAAGTCTATGCAAAAACCCAAACATTATGTTATTTGATGAACCAACAAGTGCGCTTGATCCGGAAATGGTTGCAGAAGTACTCAATGTTATGGTAGAACTAGCTAATGAAGGTAGAACTATGATTTGTGTAACTCATGAGATGGGTTTTGCAAAAAAAGTAGCCAATAGAGTAATCTTTATGGATGAGGGACAAATAGTAGAAGAGAATACTCCTAAAGAATTTTTTGAAAACCCTGAGTCAAAGAGATTGCAACAATTTTTAGAGCAGATACTTTCTCATTAAATTCTTACATGTAATAGAGATTATTAACTACTCTTTTAATATTTTTAGCTATAATCTTAAATTAAAAATAGGAGAAGACTAAATGGAACAACTATTTCCTGTAGTTTTTGTAACAGGACTTATAATATTTATTATGATGAGACAAATAGGGTACATCACTAGTAACTTAGATCAAAAAGGCAATACAAATAGTCTTGATAAATATTCACAATTTTCTGTTGCAATTCAAAACCACATAAGAGCCATTAAGCTTGATATAGATAGCACAAAACAGATAGAAAACCCTAGATACATTTTACTAGATAAAAATAATGAAGAGAGTTCAATAGAAATATTGTCTGATTTTTTAAGAAAACTAGTATTTTTTGAGACACTTTTGGCAAAAAAGAAAAAAACTAGCGAAATAGAGAGTGAGCTTTTTTTAATATTAAAAAAACTAGATGAATTGATAAAGCAAAATTGTGAAAAAGGTGAATCTTTAGCTGATGAACTCAGAGATAATTTACTTTTGCAATATAAAGGATGATTGTAGTGTTTGATGAGTTAAAAAATCTTAAAAAAGATATAGAAAAAAATGAAAAACAGGAGAATGAAAAAAAGGAGAAAGAGCTAAAAGACACAAAAGAGAAAAAACTTAAAATTAATTTTGAATCTTTTATGAGACAATCTGGCATTAAAAAAATATAGATGCAGCCATCGCAAATTATAGAGTTCTCAACACTTGAAGCAAAATGTGAATACTTAAAAAATAAACGCATGTGTATGGAGTATAAGTTTATTGAAAACTGTTCGGAAATATTAAATCAAAAACTCATTCAAAGAGGCTGGAGACGCTTTGGAGAGTACTACTCTAGACCAAATTGTATGGGTTGTAGCGACTGCTTGTCTCTTCGCATAAATGCCTTAAATTATAGTTTTTCAAAAAGTGCTAAAAGAACTATTCGTAAAAATATGAATACAAAATTTTTACTTCAAAAACCAACTGTAACAACTCAACATCTTGATCTTTATGATAAATACCATAAGTATATGAAAGAAAAAAAAGGGTGGCAATACTACTCTTTAACCACAAGTAGCTACCATGAACTCTACTCAAGTGGTGCTATGAAATTTGGCAAAGAGATACTCTATTTTATTGATAATAAATTAGTAGGTGTTGATTTATTGGACTTTTTAGCTGATGGACTATCTTCTACATATTTTTTTTACGATCCTGACTACATGCATCTATCATTAGGAAGATTCTCCATGTACCAACAGATAAATATAGCTAAAATATATAATCTTCCATGGATATATATTGGATACTATGTTAAAGAGTGTCCTTCTTTAAACTATAAAAATGATTATAAACCATACGAAATACTACAAGGAGAACCCGACTTAAAAGATTCTCCTATCTGGTTGTCTCAAATAGTGTAATAATACTTCTACCTCTAGCAATTAACTAAATTTTGAATTTTGTCGACTATTAGTGGGTCTTCTAAAGTAGATGTATCTTGAGTTATCTCTTCACCTTTTGCTATTGAGCGAAGAATTCTTCGCATTATTTTACCACTTCTTGTTTTAGGAAGACCTGGAACAAAAAGAACAACATCAAGCTTAGCTATATTGCCTATCTCTTTTTTAATCAAAGCATTAAGTTCTTGAATCATCTCTATCTCTTCACCTATACTATCTTCACCTTTTATGACAATATATGCAAATACACCCTCCCCTTTAATTGGATCTGGACACCCAACAACAGCAACTTCTGCGACATTAAAATGATGAGCAAGAACAGATTCTATCTCAGCGGTTCCTAGTCTATGACCAGAAACATTAATAACATCATCTGTTCTACCTGTTATAACAATATATCCATCATCATCATACATTGCACCATCACCAGAAAAATAGACAGATTTTCCATCTTTTTTACAATCTCCAAAATATGACTTTACATATCTATCGGAATCTCCCCAAATATTTCTTATCATTGATGGCCAAGGTTTCGTAATACATAAAAAACCTTTTTCACCTTTTGGTGTTTGATTTC
Source organism: Sulfurospirillum sp. (assembly GCA_016735235.1). Taxonomy (GTDB): domain Bacteria; phylum Campylobacterota; class Campylobacteria; order Campylobacterales; family Sulfurospirillaceae; genus Sulfurospirillum_A. The sequence goes on from JAERRW010000043.1 coordinate 6,247, forward strand.
CATTTTCATCTATAATCTCTGCCATGATACCAGGTAGTGGAAATGTTGCACTTCCTGGTTTTATAGGAGTTGCGCCTGGTAATGGAGAGATCATATGTCCGCCTGTCTCTGTTTGCCACCAAGTATCAACTATTGAACAATTTTTTCTACCTATCTCATTATAATACCACATCCAAGCATCTGGATTTATTGGCTCACCAACAGTTCCCAATACTTTTAAACTACTCAAATCGTATTTTTTAGGCTCATTTTTTCCGAGTTTATGCAGAAGTCTTATAGCAGTTGGAGCAGTATAGAATTGGTTTACACGATGCTCTTCAATCATCTTCCACCATCTTCCAGTGTCTGGAAATGTAGGAGTTCCTTCATACATAATAGTAGTTGCGCCCATTGCAAGTGGACCATAAATTATATAAGTGTGTCCAGTAATCCAACCAACATCGGCAGTACACCAAAAAGTATCATTCTCTTTCACATCAAAAACATGTTCCATTGTGTATTGCGCCCAAAGAATATACCCAGCACTACTGTGCATAACACCTTTTGGTTTTCCAGTACTTCCCGAAGTATACAACAAAAAAAGTGGGTCTTCTGAATCCATGGGTTCTGGATCACAATGTTGAGATTCATTCATAATTATCTCATTATAAACATAATCACGCCCTGGAGTATAATCTATATCTTCAAAATTTCTTTGGACAATAAGAACTTTCTTGCAACACTCACAACCCTCTTTGAGAGCCTCATCAACAGCTGGTTTTAACATGTATGGTTTACCTCGACGAAATGCACCATCTGCGGTAATAATCAACTTTGCACTAGCATCAATTATTCTGTCTCTAAGTGCATCAGCAGAAAATCCTCCAAAAACAATAGAGTGAATAGCACCTATTTTTGCACAAGCAAGCATAGCAAATGCGGCTTCTGGAATCATAGGCATGTAGAGAATTACTCTATCACCTTTTTTAATATCGAACTTATTTTTCATCAAATTTGCAAGCCTATTAACTCTATAATAAAGTTGAAGATATGTTATGATTCTTTTTTTCCCATCTTCACCTTCCCAAATGATAGCAGCTTTATTTTTTCTTCTATCTAAATGGCGTCCCAAACATTGATGAGTAACATTGAGTTTGCCTCCAATAAACCACTTATAAAATGGTCTATTGCTTTCATCTAAAACAGTATCATAAGGCTCAAACCAATCTATTTTCTCTTTTGCCATTTTATCCCAATAGCCTTCAAAATTCTCCTCTGCTTGTAAGCTTAACTCTTTAAATTCACACATGTTTTTAATTCTAGCTTCTCTACTAAAGTCTCTATTTGGTTCAAAAATTTGCGACATGTTTATCCTTTTATTGTAATTTTTATATTAATTATTAACTTCTATTCAAAACTACTTTTTGTGAATCTTTTAATTCAAAATTATTCTCATGTAGATTTAAACAATATTATAGAATTTTACCTTACTTAGTATAGTATATTGTATAAATATCCTTAAATTACACATGTTTTTTTATTATGAGAAATTTAGTAGCATAATATCACTATTTTATAACCAATTTTTTTTTGCTTTATATTTGATTCTCTTTTTTATTTTTTACTGTATAATAAATAAAATTAATTATTAGGTAACAAATATGACTTTACAAAAAAAAGCAACTATTGTATCAATTGCAACTGCAGGCATATTAGCAATTATGAAGCTTGTTATAGGAATTTTAAGTGGGTCGGTAGCTGTTTTAGCATCGGCAATAGATTCGGTATTAGATCTTGCAATCTCCGCTTTTAACTACTTTGCTATCAATAAATCAGAACAGCCAGCGGACAAAACATTTAACTATGGCAAAGGTAAAATAGAAGCACTTGCAGCGGTTATTGAAGGTACTATTATTACTATGAGTGGTCTTTTTATACTCTATCATGCTATTAAAAAAGCTTTTATTAGCGAAGAGACTACACTTTTAGACTCTTCTATATTGGTTATGTCTATTTCACTTGTTATTACTATAGCTCTTGTTGTATTCTTAAACTATGTTGCAAAAAAAACAAATAGCATGGTTATTAAATCCGATGCTTTGCACTATAAAACAGATGTTCTTAGTAATGGAGCTATTTTAATTTCATTAATACTAATCTACTCAACTGGTTTGCATTTAATAGATTCTATTATGGGTATTATTATCTCTATTTACATAATGTACTCCGCATATGCAATCATAAAAGAGGGTGTATTTGTACTTCTTGATGGCTCTTTAGACCAAGAAGTGGTTGATGAGATAAAAAATATCATTGAAAATGAAAATAGTATTAATAGCTACCACTACTTAAAAACAAGAAAATCAGCAAACACAAACTTTATAGATTTTCATCTAGTTTTTAATGATGGCATATCACTCTTAAAAGCTCATGGTTTAGGTGATAAAATAGAAGATAAAATTGCTATGATAAATAAAAATGAAGAGTGGGTTATAAATACTCATCTTGATCCATATGATGATTCGATCATTAATCAAGATGAGGACAAGCACTAAAATATAAAATATTATATTTTAGTGCAGTTATAACCCACAAATTTTAAACAACTATTTGAGCAATATGGTATCCTATAAATGCAATTATCCACGCTGTCATAGTTGTAAAAACAAATAGATATCCTAAATACTTATACCCTCCCGCTTCTTTTGTAAAAACAACAGCAGCGGCTAAACAAGGAAGATAAATCATTGTAAAAAGAATAAATGATATAGCCACTGGAAAAGGTATATTTTTACTAATCTCATCTATGAGTCCACTATTAGATTCATCTACATCACCGCCAAGAGAGTAAAGAATACCCATAGTTGCTACAACAACCTCTTTTGCTGCAAGTCCAGTCCCAAGAGCAACTGTCAATTTCCAGTCAAATCCAAGTGGTGCAAAAAATGGTTGAGAAAACTTACCAATAGTTCCTAAATAACTCTTCTCTAATAGTGTTTCTGCTAATTCATTTGATAACTCTAATTTTTCATTTTCACTTAAAGCAATCTCAATTTTTTGTGTAAACTGTTCTTCTAGTTCTGGCTGTTTTGGATAGTTACTAGCAAACCATATCAATACACTAGCTATTAAAATAAAAGTACCAGCCTTTTTTAAATACATTAAAGCTTTTGATGCAACTGTGTGCCAAATAAGTTTAAATGAAGGCATACGATACTTTGGCATCTCCATTACAAATGGCTCATCTTTACCCTTAAAAACAAACACTTTAAGCACTTTAGCAGACACTAAACCAAACATAGCTCCCATAATATAAATAATAAACAGTACATTTCCAGCTTGCTCTTCACTAAAAAATGCTCCAGCAAAAAGTACAAATATTGGTAACTTTGCTCCACAACTCATAAAACCAATAATAAATAGTGTTAAAAGTCTATCTCTATCATTCTTGAGTGTTCTTGCACTCATATAAGCTGGAACAGAACAGCCAAAACCAGTAACTAATGGTATGAAACTTTTTCCATGTAGACCAAACTTATGAAAAAAACCATCTAAAAGAAATGCTACTCTAGACATGTATCCTGTAGTTTCTAAAAGAGCAATGCCTAAAAAAAGTATTATAATATTTGGTAAAAACATTACAACAGCACCAACTCCCGCAATTGCACCATCGGCTATAAGTGAACCCAACTCTCCATCGCCAAAAACAGTCTTTGCATACTCTCCTAATGAGCCAAAAAATATATCTATCCAATCCATAGGAATAGAGCCTATCTCAAATGTAAGCTGAAATAGTCCCCACATGAAAAATAAAAAAATTGGTATTCCAAAAAATTTATGTATTAAAATAGAATCTATTTTTTTTGTAAAACTCTTTTTATCTACTTTTTTAAACTCTACAGTCTCCAATACAGCACCTTTTGCAAATGACGCTTTCTCTTGTGAAAATATCTCTTCAATATCTTTAGTACTATAATGAATATAGAGATGATTAAGAGCTTTTTGTATAATTGGCAATAACTCTGTCCATATTGGCTTAGCATGCATGTTTTTATAAATTTTTGTATCTTCTTCTAGAAGTTTAATCGCTAAATTTCTGTAACTTAATTCGCTTTTGTATTTTTTTTCTTTTAAAAAAACTACAAGATTTGATATCTCCTCTTCGACAGTATCACTAAATACCAACTTAGAACTCTCTTGATCAAAACTATTTATATCTACTGTTCTATTAATAAGTTTGCCTATACCTCTTTTTGTAACAGCTGATACTTTAACACATGGCACGCCTAAGATAGAACTCAACTGTTCTTCATCTATACAAACACCCTCTTTTTTTGCTTCATCCATCATGTTAAGTGCCACAATCATCTTTTTATTAAGTCCCAATAATTGAGTCGTTAAAAAAAGATTTCTCTCTAGATTTGTAGCATCTACAACATTAATAATCATATCATACTCTTCATTTTCTAAAAAATCTTTTGTAACTCTCTCGTCTTGTGTGTACTCATTTAGTGAGTAAGTTCCTGGTAAGTCAATTATTTTTATAGTATGATTATGAAAATCAAAACTTACTTCTGCTTTTTCTACGGTAACACCAGAGAAGTTTCCTACTCTTAGTTTTGAATTTGATATAGCATTGATAAGCATGCTTTTTCCAACATTTGGCTGTCCAACAAGTGCTATTTTTAAATTTTTCATATTCTCTCCACCTCTATTTTTTTTGCTTCTTCAAATCTTAATGCAATCATTCCAGTACCAATTTTTACCTCTAGTGTACTTTTTGTTATACTAAGTACTTTTACTTTTACAACACTGCCTTTTCTTAAACCAAAAGATGCTAATCTCTCTTTAAGTTCTCCTTGTGCCTTTACATTTAAAATTACCGCTTCTTCATCGGTTGTCAAGTCTGCTAACGAAATCATAATAACCTCCATATCTTTTTAATAATAATTATTATAATTAATAAATAATTAAATCTTGATTAATTAAGATACAATATATACTTAAGGAGTAAAACAGTGTCAAAAAATAGATCAATAAAAATTGGGCTAATCCAACAATCTTACTTTAACTCAAAAAAAGAGACTATACAAAAAACTCTACAAATGATAAAAAAAGCTAAAATAGCTGGTGCGGAGTTAATTTTATTACAAGAACTTCATCAAGATAGATACTTTTGCATCAATCAAGATATTGAAAACTTTAACAAGGCAGATAGTTTTCAAAAAGATATAAAGTTTTGGTCCAATATAGCAAAAAAGAGTAATATTGTATTGGTAACTTCTCTCTTTGAAAAACGCACAGTTGGCATCTATCATAATACTGCTATAGTTTTTGAAAAAGATGGGACTATTGCAGGCAAGTATAGAAAAATGCATATACCCGATGACCCGGGATTTTATGAAAAGTTTTACTTTACTCAAGGAGATCTAGGATACGAGCCAATTCAAACAAGTATAGGAAAGCTTGGGGTTCTTATCTGTTGGGATCAATGGTATCCAGAAGCTGCTAGACTTATGGCATTAAAAGGGGCCGATATACTAATATACCCAACGGCTATAGGGTGGTTCGATGAAGATACTAAAAAAGAGAAAGCAAACCAACTAGATGCATGGATTACAGTTCAAAGAGGACATGCAATAGCAAATGGACTCCCTTTAATAGCTATAAACAGAGTGGGAAAAGAGCTAGATAATCAAAAAACCATAGATGGCATAAGATTTTGGGGAAACTCTTTTGTTGTCGATGCTCAAGGACAATTCATAGCTAAAGCTAGTAGCGACAAAGAGGAGATTATAGTTTCACAAATAGATTTTACAATGAGTGAAAAAATCCGAAAAATATGGCCATTTTTAAGAGATAGGCGTATAGAGACCTATTTTAACTTAAATAAAAGATTTATAGATTAATAATAACAATTAAATTTAATGTAAAAAATGTCTTTTTCTTGTAAAATACAGTGCCATGCCATGTTCGTTTGCAGCATCAATTACCTCATTATCTCTAATGCTTCCACCGGGTTCAATAATAGACTTTACTCCCGCCTTAGCTGCATTGTCAATAGAGTCTCTAAATGGAAAAAATGCTTCACTAGCCATAGAACATCCATTTGTATCGATGCCCATCTCTTTTGCTTTTTGTAAAGCTGATTTTGCAGCATCCACTCTGCTTGTCATGCCCATGCCTATTGCTATCATAACTGAATTTTTTACATACACAATACAGTTTGACTTTGTAAAAGCAGATATTTTTACCGCTATTTCCATATCACTCATCTCTTGCTTGGTTGCCACTCTTGAGGTTTCACATGTTGAATTTTTCACTTCATCATCTTCAACTCTATCACTATTTTGATAAACAAATCCACCATCAACATGCTTGAAGTCATATTCATCATGATTTTGTATCAAAAATTTACTATTTTGAGTGAAAATTTTGATCCTCTTTCTCTTTTCAAACACCATTAATGCTTCTTTATCAACATTTGCCGCAATGATAACTTCTATAAAAATCTCATTTATTTTAGTTGCTAATGCTTTATCGAGAGTACCATTAATAGCAACAACTCCACCAAAAGCAGAGACACGATCACACTTTAATGCTTTTTCATAAGAGTCTAAAGTGTTCTTGCCAATAGCAAAACCACATGGGTTTGCATGTTTAACAATAGAAACCACAGGAGCTTTACCAAATGAAGATGATATTTTAATAGCTCCATTAATGTCATTTATATTGTTAAAACTTACTTCACCTTTGAGTATCTTAAAATTATTTGTAAAAAAATTGTTAAATTCATATAAAGCGCCTTGTTGGTGCGGATTCTCTCCATAACGAGTTTTAAAAGCTTTTTCTCCTACTATAAACTGTTTTTCTCCAAAACCATCGTTGAATCTCTTATTCATATAATTTGCTATTATGCTATCGTATGTGGCTGTATGCTCATAAGCTTTTATCATCAAATCACGTCTAAACTCTACACTATTTTTACCATTTTTAATTGCATCTATAACTATGTTAAAATCAATAATATCAGTAACCACCACTACACTATTAAAATTTTTTGCAGCACTTCTAATCATGGTGGGGCCACCAATGTCAATATTCTCTATAATTTCATCAAAGTTATTGGTTTTAGCAATAGTCTCTTTGAAAGGATAAAGATTTACACAAACTAAATCAATGCTTTTAATGCCTAATTCTTTAGCTCTAACTCTATGAGAATCTCTGTCTCTTCTATATAAAATTCCACCATGAACATAAGGATGCAATGTCTTAACTCTACCATCGAAACACTCTGGGAATGTCGTAATTTCATCTATTTTAATAGCTTGCACACCTCTACTTTTCAAAAGTTTAAATGTACCACCAGTTGAGACTATCTCATAACCCAAAGACTCTAACTCTTTAGCAAACTCTACTACACCTGTTTTGTCGCTAACACTAATCAATGCTCTCAATTTGTATCCTTGTTTATAGGTTCTTATCTGTTATTACCCAGATCCACATCATAAAAGAATAACCTTAAAATAGTTGATTATAAATTTATCTAATAAATAGAAGAGTTAGATACAATAAACAATCAACTACTAAAGTTTAAAGGTTATTTATG
>JAERRW010000069.1 GCA_016735235.1 Sulfurospirillum sp.
AAAGATTTGATAATGAATATTTCTATGTGGTTTATTTACAATAATAGTCTATCATATAATGGCGATCATCACATTTAATTAATATATTATCAATATGCGATTCTTCAAAATCTCGACCAAAATTATCATTGTTATTATTAACATCTAGATAATTATTAATTAGTTGTTGGCTAATAATTATTCTTGGATATATTGCAATTGAAGATTCTAATGCATAGGCTTCATACAGTGCTGTACCAATTAGAATATCCGAAGTATGAATTAAATTACCATTAGATATACCGCCTCTAAGTAAAAAACCATAATTTATAAGCTCTACAATCATCTCTTGTAAATTAAATAGTGCTAAAATAAGCTGGTCTCGTTCTTCGATAAGAAATGATATAACAATTGAATCTGAAAATTGTGTAACCTGTACACTTTCATGTGTCGCTCCATAATTTTGCTCACTATCCGCCTTATAAGCATTTAATATCTTTAATACTTCTAATGTGTTTTGAAGTATTAAATTATCTTTTTCTGATTCTTCTATTATATTTTTGAAACCTAAAATATCTAAAAAGCATACAACTCTATTTTTATATTCCATTTTGTTACTCATCTACTTGTTAAGTCCCACTTGAAAATTAATTTGTGTTTGTTTAAAATTTTCATCTAATGCAAACTTAAAAACTTCACTAATATCTACTGTACCATCTTGATTGTAAAATGGACCATTTAAAACAGATACATTTATATTGAAACTAATTCTAGGTATTCTTGTTTTGTATCCAAGTGTGGAATAATACTTTTGTGCATCTTTTAAAAGTGCATCATCATCAAAACTTAATTGTTTAGATATTATTGCCCAGCCCTCTCGTCCAAATAAACCAGCATATCTTTCAGCAGTTGCTAAAACATAAGATGATGAAACTTGAAAAGCTTGACATACTTTAAAAAAAACTTCCATAGTCAATGGACTTTTTCCTGATTCAATTTTGTTCCATGAACTTGGTGTTTTATCACATATATCTGCAATATGTGCTTGATGTACATTTATCTCTAATCGTAATTCCTTTAACAAAAGTAATACAATACTTGATAATGTTGTTATTTTGTCTTCATTCATTCAAACTCCTTATGTTTTAAATATTGTAACAATTTAGTTATTAAAAGAAACTGAATATTCCTAGTAAGAAAGTATTATTTCTCTATAGGCAACTTCATCATTCTAAAAAATACATCAACTGAATCAAATTTGCTATCAGTTATCACAGACCAACCAGAGTTACCATCAGTGGCTATGTATTTTGTATCATATAATTTTGTTCCAAAAATATAACGATTTTTATAGTCATAACAATATTCTTTAATCATAGAAACATTAAATGAATCCATGTCAATTTGCCAAGTAGATTTAAATTGAGATAGAAGGTGGGACTTAACAGTTAGTCCATTTTCTAGCCCAACTACAGTTCCAGCAATCTGCACATAGCTCTCTATTTATAGATATTTATTTTTATATTTTACATAGTTTCTTGCAGAGTCATAAAGTGAAGCTACTTCTTTATCATTTAATTGTCTAATTAGTTTAGCTGGACTTCCGACTATTAGTGAGCGAGGGGGGAATTTTTTGTTTTTTGTAACAAGCGAACAAGCTCCCACGATAGACTCTTTGCCTATAACTGCACCATCGAGTAAAGTGGCACTCATTCCTACTAAACATGCATTTTCTATTTTGCAGCCATGAAGCATAACTTTGTGTCCTATAGTAACATCATTGCCAACTATAGTAGGATTGCCATCACTTCTATCTTTTTTTGTAAAATTTGTAACATGTAACATGCTTAAATCTTGTATATTTGTACGATTACCTATTTTTATAAAGTGAACATCGCCTCTAATTATGCAACCAAACCAAATTGAGCTATCTTTACCAATTTCTACTTCACCAATAATACTGGTATTGTGTGCAATAAATGCAGTAGCATCTATTTTTGGAGTTTTGCCTTCAAATATCATTAGCTCTCCTTAAACAATTTTTTTGCTAAGTACTCTGCTTTGCTAGAGGTTGTATCTTTTTTCATGGTTTTATATATTTTGTTTATATACTCTTCTAGAATTGCATGATTATTTATAGCTTTTTCTTTGTTGCCTTCATTTTTTTCATATTCACCTCCACTATTTAGATCCCAGCTTAATCTATTGTCTGTAATTTGAAGTTGAAGCATTTCAAAAAGTTTTCCTTGAAGTGATTTTTCATATATAGGTGTCATAAGCTCTAATCTTCTCTCTAAGTTTCTTGGCATGCAATCTGCACTAGCTATAAAAAGAATTGGTTCTGCATTTTTAAAATAGAATATTCTTGAGTGTTCTAAATACTTGCCTATGATACTCTTGACTTTTATATTTTCACTTAATCCTTTTACATTTGGGCGAAGACAACATATTCCTCTAACTATTAAGTCAATTTTTACACCAGCTTTAGAAGCATTATATAGTGCCTTAATAATAGCCACATCAACTAATGCATTAATTTTCAATATAATGTATCCATTTTTTCCAGCTTTTGCTTCAGCATTTATAAGTGAAATAAGTTTTGGCTTTATTTGTGTTGGTGACATTTTTAAATCTAATAATTTTTTATTTTTTGAAAACCCTGAGAGTATATGAAAAAATGTAGTTGTATCTTTAGCAAATGTATCTCTACATGTAAGAAGACTTACATCTGTATAAATTTTAGCTGTCGAGGCATTATAATTACCAGTTCCTAAATGCATGTAAAACTTTAATACTCCTTCTTCTTGGCGTATAATTTGAGTAACTTTTGCATGTATTTTAAAACCAGTTATACCGTATATTACATGTGCACCTGCTTGTTCTAGTGATTTTGCCCAGTGTAGATTATTCTCTTCATCAAATCTAGCTTTAAGCTCAACCATAACTGTTACTTGTTTTCCATCATGAGCTGCATCTATTAAAGCTTTTATAATTTGTGAATTTTTTTCTACTCTGTAAAGTGCGGTTCTTATTGATATAACTTTTGAATCTTTTGATGCCTCTTTGAACAGTTTTGTGATAATATCAAAACTCTCATAGGGATGAAGTAGAAGAGAATCTTGTTTTGAGATAGTTTTAAAAATAGATTCATTTTTATTAAATGGTGGCAATATTTTTGGACTATGTGGTTGCAAGGTTAAATATGAAAAGTCTTTGTTGTTTATAATTTGCCATAAAGCACCTAAATTTAAAGGAATTTTGTACTCATATATATCTTTTGAAAAAATTTGCATATGAGAATTTAGGAATTTCATTAAATCTTCATCTGCATTCTCTTCTATCTCAAGTCTTACAAAAGCTCCACGACGACGCAATTTTAACCCTTGCTCCATAATCATCATGAAGTCATCGGCCTCCTCTTCTTCTATTATCATATCTGCATTTCTTGTAATTCTAAAAGTTGTAGAAGTTATAAGCTTATACCCTGGAAATATCTCTTGTGCATGACGCTTGACAATGCTTTCTATAGGAATATATGTATTATCAAATACTTTATAAAAACGCGGAAGTACTCTAGGAATTCTTATCATTCCATATTTAAAATTTTCTGGCTCTTGCTCATCTTGAAGTTTTACAGCTAGCGAAAAACTTAAATTATTTAAATGAGGAAAAGGGTGTGTTGAATTAACTGCTACTGGAACCGAAACTGGTAATATATTTGAAAAAAAATAGTCATCTGCAGTTTTTTTATGTTCTTTGGTTAATTCATCGTAGTTAATTACAAAAAGACTCTCTTCTTTAAGTTTTTCAATTATATTTTTATAGTTATTTTGAAGAGTATTTTTTTCACTAGATAAATAGCTTCTTATTTCACGCAGTTGATCAAGTGAAGTTATTTCATCGCTACCTGTAACTATAACACCAGCTGCAAATAGTTGTTTTAATCCTGCTACTCTTATCATATAAAATTCATCAAGATTAGTTGTGTAGATTGCTAAAAATTTTAAACGCTCAAGTAGAGGCAAATCTTTTTTAGTAGACTCACTAAGTACTCTGGAGTTAAATCTTAGCCAAGACAACTCTCTATTGATAAAGTTTTTTGGATCGTTTACATTAGACACTATGTACTCCTATTAGTAATTTATGTTTAAAATTTTCTCCTCTATACTTTAGAAGTTAGACTAGTAATTATATCACACAGTATCTTAAATTTATTATTCAACAACTAAACAACTAGCATACTCCTTACTATTACCAAATGTGATTGTCTTGACAAACTTGATACAGTATGACTAAAGATACTTATTAAAAATTTATAACTTATTATATTTTTAGTAAACTGTTGCTATAATCTTCAAAAATTATAAGAAGGAAAACAGATGTCAAAACATCAATTTCAAACAGAAGTTAATCAACTTCTTGACCTAATGATACACTCATTATACTCAAATAAAGAGATATTTTTAAGGGAATTAATCTCAAACTCATCAGATGCATTAGATAAACTTAACTATTTAACTCTTACAGATGATAATTTTAAAAAATTAAAATACGAACCTCGCATAAATATAGTTATAGATAAAAAAACTAAAACTATAACATTAAGCGACAATGGTATTGGTATGAGTGAAAGCGATTTAATAGAAAACCTTGGAACTATTGCAAAAAGTGGAACTAAATCATTTATTAAAAACCTAAGCGGCGACCAGAAAAAAGATTCAAATATGATAGGTCAATTTGGTGTTGGTTTTTATTCTGCTTTTATGGTTGCTTCAAAAATTGAGGTAACTTCAAAAAAAGCTAATGAAGACAAAGCATTTACTTGGATAAGCGAGGGTACTGGAGAATATGAGATAATTAAAACAGCAAAAGAGACTCATGGAACTTCAATAAAACTTTACCTCAAAGATGAAGAGGTTGAATTTGTAGAGTATTATAGAGTTGAATCTATTATTAAAAAATACTCAAACCACATATCTTTTGGTATCTGGATGGATAAAGAAGAGACAACTCCAGCCGTTACAGACGATAAAGGTAAAGAGACAAAGAAGGCAAAAACTAAAATTGTCAATACACAAGTCAATAAAGCATCGGCTCTATGGAGAATGAACAAAAATGAAATCAAAGAAAATGAGTATAAAGATTTCTATAAGCAAATTTCACATGATAATACAGACCCTATTTTTTGGACACACACAAAAGCTGAAGGAACTTTAGAGTACTCTACGCTTTTTTATATCCCATCGACTGCTCCTATGGATCTTTTTCGTATGGATTATCAGCCGGGTGTAAAACTGTATGTTAAAAGAGTTTTCATAACAGATGATGAAAAAGAGTTACTTCCTGTATACCTTAGATTTGTAAAAGGAATTATAGATGCTGAAGATTTGCCACTAAATATAAGTCGTGAAATACTACAAGAAAACCGTATATTAAGTGCAATTAAAAAATCTAGTGTTAAAAAAATTCTAAGTGAACTTAAAAAACTTCAAACTAAAAGTAGAAAAAAATATTTAGAATTTTATAAAACCTTTGGAAGAGTTCTTAAAGAGGGTCTTTATGGTGATTTTGAAAACAAAGATACTCTTTTAGACTTAGTAATGTTTAAATCTAGTAAGCGTGATGATTTTATAACTCTAAAAGAGTATAAAGAAAAAATGAAAGATGACCAAAAATCTATCTATTATATAACTGGTGAAAAAGAATCTATCTTAAGAAATTCTCCTCTTATTGAACAGTTTAAAACACAAGATATTGAGGTTCTTTTGCTTGATGAAGATATAGATAGCATAATTATGCCTATGGTTACTAAATATGATGAAACTCCAATAAAGCCTGTAAATAACTCTGATATTAATGAAGAGATACAAGATAATAAAGAGGAGAATAAAGAGACTAAAGAGAAGTATCAAGGACTATTGGTAAAAATGAAAGAGATATTAAAAGATGATGCAAAAGATGTTAAAATTTCATCTCGTCTCAATGATTCTCCATCAGTTCTTATCTACGACAAAAATGACCCTGACTTTCAAATGCAACAGATGTTAAAGCAGATGGGACAAGAAAATCTACCTACGGTTAAACCTATACTAGAGATTAATCCAGAGCATGAAATTTTTAAAAAACTACTAACAAAAAGCGATGATCTACTTCTAAATGATATATCATTTTTGCTTATGGATCAAGCTAGATTAAGTGAGGGCATTAAAATAGAAGATATAACTCAATTTTCAAAAAGGCTAAATAAAATTATTGCAAAAGCACTATAAAAATAGTTTTCAAAGCTTCGCATGTTATGTGGAGCTTTGAAATATACCAATCTCTCGATTTTTAAATACTCTATTGTGAATATCTATTAAGCCATGCATAGATATATAAATTCCATTTTGACAACTGCTTAAAAGGTATCCTATCGACATAGAAAAATTTGCATTAGCTTCAATATTGTCAATACTAAAAGGGATCATGGCACCTGTTAAAAGTATAGTTTTGTTATCTACATGTTGTGCTATGAATTTAGCAGTTTCATTCATTGTATCTGTTCCATGAATTATGAGTATTTTATTGTCTGAAACATTTTTTATAATCTCTACTATTTTTTTTCTATCGTTTAATTTTATATCTAAACTATCTTTATGAATAATATTTTTTATTTTATATTCTAAATTATAAAAGTACTTTAATATCTTTTCTAAAGATTGTAAATCTTTGGAGACTTCTAACTCCCCTTTTAATGAGTTATATTTTTTATTAAAAGTACCGCCTGTGTTTATTATTAACATCTACTTCTCCTATAAAATTGCATTAAATAGATAACCAACTAAGATTATTCCTATTCCAACTATACTAAAAAAAATACCTATTAATCTCCAACTTATTATTTTTTTAAGTATCATAGCTTCTGGTAACGATAAAGAGACAACTGCCATCATAAAACTTAGAGCCGTTCCCATAAGCATACCTTTAGAAACCAAAGGTTCAATTAAAGGAGCGACAGTAGAAGCTCCCAAGTACATAGGTATGCCCGCTACAACCGCAACTAAAACTGCAAAAGGGTTATTGTCTCCAGCATATTTTACTATAAAATCAGTAGGAACAAAACCATGTATAATTGCCCCTATAAAAATACCCGCTATCACGTAAAGATAAATATCTTTTATAATTTTAACCGCATTTTGCCATGCATTATGAGCTCTTTTCCTAAATACCAATTCTTTAAACTTAGTATCATTTTTATTATTCATACATGTAACACTTATTATTATATCCTCATCACAGCTAACTCTATCAATTATATAGCCTCCTACAACCGCAGTAAGTAATCCAAAAAAAGTATATAAAAAAGCTATTTTCCATCCAAAAGTTGCGAAAAGAATTGCTATGACTATCTCATTATTCATAGGGCTACTTATAAGGAATGAAAAAGTAGCACTTCTTGGTATTCTAGCTTGTGTAAAACCTAAAAATAGAGGTATAGACGAACATGAACAAAAAGGTGTAACTATTCCAAATATAGCTGCTAAAATATTACCTACAAGTTGTGGTTTACCGCTTATAAAATTTTTAATTGTATCTGTTTTAATGTAAGTTTGCATCAAAGATATAATATATATAATGATTAAAACTAGAGTTAAAATTTTAACCAAATCATAAATAAAAAAATGAAGACTATTAGCAAATCTTCCACTCATTCCTAAAAAACTATAGACAAAATAATCTACACTACTTAACCACATGTAGTCTTATCTTTATTATTTGTATTTTTATTTTTGCAAGAAGAGAGATATTTTGGAACTTCAATATCTAAAGAATTAATTTCATCTAAAATATCTTGCTTGAATTTGCCTAAAGGGTTATATATAGTATAATGCGCCCAACGACCGCGTCTATCAACTTTCAAAAAACCAGCATCTTTTAAAATTTTAAGATGTCTTGATATACGAGACTGTATCATATTAAAACTTCTCTCAATATCACAAACACATACTTCGCTAGCTCCATCAATAAATTTAAGAATTTTTAGCCTTGTTTCATCATTAATGGCACCGGCTATTATTAAAAAATTGTTCATCATTAATCCCTTATAAATAATAAGGGATTATATATCAATATATCTTAATATATACTTCTATCATAAGTTCCTGTGTTAGTCCACATCAATTTAACAAAATTCATTTATAAAATCATAAAATATACAAAAAAATTAAATTACCTCTTTTTACCCAAATAAGCCTCTTGAATAATCGTTGAATTCAATAACTCTTCACTTATGCCCTCATGCGTAATCTTTCCTAGCTCCAACACATAACCACGATTAGCCAATTGCAATGCAGCTTTTGCATTTTGTTCGACTATTAAAACGGTAACTCCATTTATGCTAATCTCTTTTATAGCCTTAAAAATATCTCTTACTAAAACAGGGGCAAGACCAAGACTTGGTTCATCTAGTATAAGAAGTTTTGGTTTACTCATAATAGCTCTTCCAATTGCTAACATCTGCTGTTCGCCACCACTTAAAGTTCCTGCGAGTTGCTTTCTTCTCTCTTTAAGACGAGGGAGAATATTATAAATCCAATCAAGAGTATCTTTATCATAGGTTTTTAAAGTATATGCACCCATAAAAAGATTCTCTTCGGTACTAAGTGTGCCAAAAACTTTTCTTCCCTCTGGAGAGTGGCTCATACCACGACTTACTATATTGTATGCATAAACAGTTGTAATATCTTCTTTATCAAAAATAATACTGCCACTTGTTGATTTTAGAAGTCCGCTAATTGTCCTAAGTGTTGTTGTTTTTCCAGCACCATTAGCGCCAAGAATAGTAACTACTTCACCTCTTTTTACATAAAGATCTATGCCTTTAATAACTTTAATAGCACCATAGCCTACATGTAAATTTTTTACTTCTAGCAATATTTCATTATCGACCATTACTTAATCCTCATCTTCAGCACCAATATATGCCTCTATAACTGCGGGGTTATTTTGAACATCTGCTGCAACTCCATCATAAATCCAAGCACCAAAGTTAATAACAGTCATATACTCACAAAGATTCATTACCATGTCCATATTATGCTCAATCATCATAACAGTAGTCTCCATGGCTTGAATTTTACGAATAATTTCTGCTAACTCTTGTGTCTCATTTTCATTGAGTCCAGCAGCCGGTTCATCTAGTATAAGAAGTTTTGGTTCGGCTGCAAGTGCTCTTGCCATCTCTATTTTTCTTTGAATTCCATACGACAAGTCTCCTGTTGGAGTTGTAGCATAATCACTTAATCCAAAAAGCTCCATATATTCACCAGTTTTTTCCCAATTATATTTTTCGTCTTTATAGTAAGCTGGTGTATGTATGATTCCGTTGTACCACTTCTGTTTAGATTTAATATGACGACCTGACATAATATTTTCAGCAACACTCATTTCAGAAAAAAGTCTAATAGTTTGAAATGTTCTTAAAATCCCAAGCTCTGCTATTTTGTGGGGAGCTACCCCTTTTATATCTTTGCCGTTCCATAGTATCTCTCCTTTTTCTGGAGTATAAATACCAGTTATGCAATTAAAAAGTGTTGTTTTTCCAGCTCCATTTGGTCCTATAATTCCATAAATTTGACCTTTTTTAACTTTTAAATTTAAGGAATCTATGGCTGTGAGTCCTGCGAAAAATTTTGAAACATTTTTAATCTCCAGTAGATATTTGCTCATTTTTTTCCTTTTTTTAGAAATGAGGGTATATTTCCAAATTTAACTGGCCAAATTCCACGAGGTCTTAAAATCATCATAATTATCATCGCTAAACCAAATATTAAATAGCGTGCTGTTTCAAATTCACGAAATATTTCAGGAAGTACAAACATAACAAATGTACCTATAATAACTCCCGGGAGTGAAGCGGACCCACCAACTAAAACAATAGTAAAAAACATAATAGATTGAAGAACATCAAATGCCTCTGGACTAACAGCGGAGTACTGTACAGCAAACATACTTCCAGCTGCCCCTGCAATTCCAGCTCCAATAGCAAAAGCATACATTTTATAATATCTTATATTTATTCCCATACTTTGAGCGGCAACATCATCTTTATTGACATAAAACATTGCACGACCAAATTTACTACTATCTAAATTTTTCATAATAAATAGTGTAATTCCAAGAAGAATAAATGACATGTAGTACATGTGTGTCTGTTCAAAAAATTCATAACCAAAAACTTTTAATACATCTATGCCAAAAATTCCATTTGGTCCGCCAGTTAATCCGAACAGATCATTTTCTAATATTTGTAGAAAAATAATATTTATACCAATAGTAGCAACTAAAAGATAATCTCCTCTTAAGTGTATAATCGGAGATATAACTATAAATGAAACTATCACGGGAATCAATACCGCCGGTGCCCAAGTTGCCAATATTGTCCATCCAAAATTGACATTTAATATAGCCGTTGTATATGCACCCATTCCAAAAAAAGCAGCATGACCCATATGAAATGCACCTGCACGCCCTAAGATAATATCTTGAGAAAAAGCTACTACTGAAAAAACTAAAAATGTAGTTCCTATGGCTAACCAAGCAGAATCTGCAAATAGCGGATAAAGCCCCATGATGATTAGAAAAATCAAAGCTATTATATTTGTTCTACTCATCATACTTTCTCTGCCACTGTTTCACCTAATATTCCTGTTGGTCTAAAAATAAGAACAACAATCAACAGTGTAAATGTAAATGTCTCTGCCCAAGCACTAGAGATATAGCCACTAATAAGTGCATTAAATAGTCCCAAAACAAGACCGCCAAACATAGCTCCAGGAATATTACCAATACCGCCAATTATAGCGGCAACAAATGCATTCAAACCATACATCCACCCCATGTCAAATGTAATTCCTCTATAATAAATTCCAATAAACAATCCTGCAACTGCACCTAAAGCAGAACCTATAATAAAAATAATCATAATAATTTTATTTACATTTATGCCCATAAGTTGTGCGGCATCTTGATTAATAGCAACTGCACGAACAGCGGTTCCCATTTTTGTTTTATTTATAAAAAGATAAAGAGCAATCATTAAAATTGATGAGAGTCCCAAAATCATAAATTGAGTAAATGTTATAACAACACCATTTATATCGTAAACAGTTGAAGGAAATAAATCTGAAGGAAATATTTTCATATTTGGCCCCCAAATTAACATGATGGCATTTTGTATAACAAGTCCAGCTCCCAAAGCAGAAACTACTGCACTAAGCCGTGGTGCGGTCCTTAAAGGTTTATAAGCAAAACGCTCAAGAAGAACACCAACAACTGCAATAATCATTGCTGTAAATAAAAATACAGTAATAACCGCTACTATTGAAGTGCCACCATTTGAAAATATACTAGTGTAAATTGTAAGTCCTGCAAAGGCGGACAAGGCAACAAGGTCGCCGTGGGCAAAGTTGATTAACTTCATCACCCCGTAGACCATCGTATACCCAAGTGCCACCAAAGCATATAAACTTCCTATTGTTAAGCCATTAACAATTTGTTGAAGAAATATATCCATTATATGCTTTTCTTACTTATTTACAATCTTGTAGCTATTGTCTGCTTGAACTTGATAGACATTAAATTTAGTATTAATTCTCTCTCCATCTTCTCTAAAAGATACAGGACCGGTAATGCCAGGAAAATCTTTTAACTTATGAAGATAATTACTAATAGTTTTTGTATCAAGACTTTTAGTCTCTCTTACTGCATGAACAATAGCGCTAAGCCCATCAACATTCATTAAAGCCCAAACAGAAGCTGGATCTTTACCATATTTTTTATTATAATCTTTCATGAATTTTTTAGCAGCATCATATGGTAAAAAATCAGGAGTTGGAAAATTTATCATATATGTTCCTTCTGCACTTTTTCCAGCTAATTTCATAAAATCTGGATTGTCATTTGAGTCTCCACCAATAAAGTCCGCTTTGATTCCTAGTTGGAGTTGTTGAGCACGAATTAGTCCGCCATCTGTATAGTACCCACTAAAATATATAGCATCTGGATTCATAGATTTAATTTTTGTTAAAACTGCTGTAAAATTTTGAGTTCCTGATTTAATCTTGCCTTGATATATTACTTTTCCACCCTCATTTTCAATTGCTTTTGTAACAGAATCTGCAAGTCCAACAGCATAACTAGAGTAGTCCGAAATAACTACTATTTTTTTATAGCCCTTCTCTTTTACAAAATAGTTTGCAGTAAAAGTAGCTTGAGCCGAATTTTGAAACGAATTTCTAAAAAATGTCCAATACTTATGTTTAGTCAAACTATCGCTTGTCCCATCGCTTGTTTGAAGTGTTTTATTTCTATAGTATGTAGTTTGAGCAGCTTCTGTTGCACCTGAAGTATATGAGCCAATAACTGCAAGAACTTTTTCATTAACAAGTTTTCTAGCACAAATAGCTGCTTTTTGAGCCTTGCCCTCATCATCACATGTAACAACTTCTAACTGCTTACCTAAAAGTCCGCCATCTGCATTAATTTGATCAATAACAAGCCTAACACCATTATCGATACTCTGTCCCTCGTTTGCATACTTGCCGGTAATAGGTGCTTGAACACCAATTTTAATAACATCCACAGCACTTCCAGCTGTCACCAAAAAAACAGATAATGCAACCAAAGTTGCAACTTTTGTCAATATTCTCATCTTTTATCCTTTAAAAATTTTATTAAGACAACTCTTTCGTTACCTTAATAAAATTCATTTAGGTTTAACTATGTAATAACTTATTTTTGTAGGAAAAACATAGTCATAATAATTCTTATTTAAGCAATTAGTATACCATGTATTAATGTCCATATGTCAAGACCACTTAAACAAACACTCTTATTTTACTCATTATGCTACTAACTGTAAAGCTCATTATCTTTTACTCTGAATAACTATCTTCAATGACGGTCCAAAATGTGTTAGTCATATTAACTCAATATCTTATCAAACATAGTTTTAATATAGCTACTTTTTCTATCTACTTGAAATAACACATTTTTATCTTCAAAAAATTGATATGTTAGATTAGAATGAAGTTCATTTAGTGTACTTAACGATGTATTTGAAAGTATAAATGAGTTCAATACTGTGTTTGTATCTCCAAGTTTTGCTTCAATCTCTTTTATTGTTATTGATAAGTTCATTTTTGGGTCATTTCTTGGATTAGAGTTTCTTATACCTTTTGGGTCTATGAAAGTAATATATTGCTTATCACCTTTTACAATCCACATAATAAAATCTGGATAAAAATTACCATCAGTGAAAAATCCAAGACCACTTTTACTTTGATTTCTAAGTAGATATATCTCTATATCTTTACACTCATCAGTTTTTCTTTTTATAAATACACCTAAATCCTCTACAAAATCTTTTTCTCCATCATTTAACTCAATTGGTTTAATAGATAAAGAGGTAACCCCTTTATTGGTATAAATTAAAGGATTATAGAGATGGTTATCGAAATTAAAAACTTTTAAGTCTGTTCTATTAAAAGTTGATAGTTTTTTATCTTTTAGTTCTTTTTCAAGCTGTTTTAGTATATCTATAAGCTCTGTTTCTTTATCTTCAACTGTAATGGTATAGTTATCTATTAAGTTAGCACGGTCTCTTGTCTCGTCCAATTCTCTATACTCTAAAAATTGACTCTCCCACTCACTCTTTTTATACTCATAAAATGCCTTCATATATTTTTTAAGTAGCGTAATAATAATCGTTTCAAAGTAAGAGAGATTTTTGAAGCTATATACATTCATATTATCTTTTGGAATTAGTAGTTTATACCAATCATTAAACTGAAGTATTTTTTCAATATTTTTTTTAGATATATTTAGATTACTCCAATTCTTTTCATTCTTAAATTGTTGAAGTGCGAAAAATAGATTATCACTGTTGATAAAACTAAGATGAGTACTTGCAAGTATCTCACTGTTTAGTTCAAGCTTATCTCCACTTCTATTTTTACTCGCTAATTCATCAACTTGTTTATATAAACTCAATATAACTTTTTTATGTATAGTAGTTATTTGAATATATTCCAAATCAAGTTTAACTTCTCTCTTGAAATTTTTACCATCTTTAAGGTCTAACACTTTTAGCTTTTTATTTTTGTATCGCTCATCATATATCAAAGGTAGAATAAACTCTACTCTCTCATCAGTAGGAATACCTTCATCTTTCAAGTAGTCTCTAAATGCTTTCATATAATCAGCTTTTAACCCAAATATACTTAGTGTTTCAATAGAGCGATATTTTCTTTCAAGGTTTTTACCTTTTATAGAGCTACTTCTTTTCAAACAAAAATTATAACCTTTAAGCCTTACTCCACGACCAAAAAGTTGAATAATCTGTGAACCCTCTTTTTTTCCTATATTCATAAGCCCCATTGTGGATACTCTCCAAGAACTCCAACCCTCACTAAATTTCTTTGAACCTATGAGTATATTTAGATTTGAAGTAGTGTCATTTATACTTTTGAAAAGTGAGCCAGAAAAATCTCTACTTGCTACACTCATACCATTTGCATCACATGTCTTTACAAGTTTATCACTATCTCCAACATTGATTATGCCAAAGTATTCATTTTCCCCAATCTTAAGAGCTATCTCTCCATCTACGCCTTTTAAATTTTCTATATGAAGTATCCCGCTTGAGGCATTAAATATTATATTTAGAATATCATCAAACATAGCAGTAGCATTAAGTTTAGAACTTAATTTTATATACTCTAAAAAGTCAAACTTCTTAGCAAATATATCACTACCATCATTTTTATTCAATCCACTATCAAAGCTCATAATTTTATCAATGTTAGCAATACTCTCTACTCTATTTTCGATAAATTTATTGATAAAAAGCAATACATCAACTACATCAGATACATCTTTACCACTGCTTTTTCTAACGGCATTTACACTAGAACCCACAAATACCATAAGAGGCTTTTCAATAAGATAAGGCTTTATCAAAGCTTTTGAACTTTCATATATTTTCATCTGTTGATAAAAGCTAAGAAGTGAAGCAGTTAAGTAAGTTTGTTTTATTGTCTCACTATCTTCACTTAGGTTTAATATAGAGTAGTCTTTACCATAACCATCATTGTAAAAATACTTATAGCTATAATCAAATATAATAGCCTTAGTGTATTCATTTTCAAGTTCTTTTTTCTTAGTACCAGTAGCACTATTAATCGCTTGAGCAAAAGTTGCTGAGTATTCAAAAGCAAAACCATTGGCACTTAGCTTGTCTCTATTGGTTTTCCATTTATCCCCACTACTGCCACGATGTCCTTCATCAATAAAGACAAGATTATTATCTTCAAAACTATCAACGGCTACCGTCTTATCTCCGTTTTCTTCTCCAAGTTTTGTTATCTCTATAATTTCAATAGCATTACTTTTAATAAGTCCTTTGCTATCTTTAGAAAATATCCCCGCTTCTATATTTGAAGCTTGAAACTCTTCAAGATGTTGATTTGACAATCCCTCATTTGGAGTAATTAAAACAGTTTTATTGATTTTGATTTTTCCATTAGACCAATGGTTGAACTGTAATATATTCATTTGCATTAAAAGTGTTTTTCCTGAACCAGTAGCACTATATAAAGCAAGTTTATTTAGCTCTACCTCATCATACTCTTTAAGCTTTTCTTCCTCATCTATATCAGTGTTGAACTCTCTTAGATAAGTGTTTAAATCAACAAGAAGTTGCTCTTTATCATCAAAATATTTATCTAAGTAAATCTCTATGAACAGTAACGATAAGTATTGGAAGTATTTCCACTTTATACCACGACCCAAGGCTAAAGTATGTCTAACTATATTTTCATCATACTCTTGAAGTTTATCATCACTTATAATTTTATGCGTGCCTACAAGTTTATCTTTAAGTTTGTGATAGAAAAGTGAGTTATCATTTTCATCAAGGTTTTCAAGTCTGCTCTCTTTTAAGTTTTTTGCTAAATCTTCAAAACTATTCACAGCAAAAAGAGATAATATAAAACTGTTTAGTACTAGTTTTTCGTTAAATTTCATCTACTATCTCCCAATGACCTGCTTTTAGACTTCCTGCTCTTTTAAGTCTGTTTTCTTCTTTAAGTTTTACTATATCTCTTTTGATTGTTTTATCTGTTACACCTAATTTATCTGCTATTTGAGCCATAGTTATATCTTTATCTTTTTTTATAATTTTCATTATATTATCCAATCGTTTTAAAGGGACATTTAAAGGGACATTTAAAGGGACATTTTTAGGGACATTTAAAGGGACATTTTTTTTATCTTTTAAGATTTGTTTTCTTATGGTTTCCAGTATAACTTCAAGCATAAACTCTACAAAAACTGTACTTTCACCATTTGTAGTTGCATCTTCTAAAGCTTTGTAGTATTTTTGTTGATAGTCTCTAACAATACTTTCAGTAGGAATAGCAGAAAAAACCTCTCTCCAATGGTATAAAATCACACTTTGCCAAAGTCGCCCTATGCGACCATTGCCATCACTAAAAGGATGTATAAATTCAAACTCGTAATGAAACACACACGATTTTATAAGTGGATGCTCATCACTATTTTCAAGCCACCCAAACAAATCTTGCATCAAGTTCGACACAACTTCGTGAGGTGGTGCGATATGAGAACCTACTTGTACATTTACGGCCCTCAACTTTCCAGCACTTGATAAAATCTCACTCATCAATATTTTATGAGCATCTAGTAAACTATCAAGACTATAAGGTATGTATTTTTCTAGTTTTTTATAAACCTCTATAGCTCCTCTTGCCTCTGCAACTTCAATCATAGTACCCAAAACAGGCTTCCCCTCAAGCATAGCAGTAATCCTCTCTTCACCCATAAAGTTGCCCTCTATTTCTAAAGTTCCAGCCAAAGTTTTAACACGGTTTTTCTTTCGTAGTCGTGGAGTGATAATCTCTTTCTTGCTATACTCTATCTTTGTAAGTTCTTCACTTATAGATGATATAAGATTCACCATCTTAGAAGTTATGGTGTATGGTGGTTTATAACTATTCATTAAACATCAGCCTCTTAAACTCTTGCTCTATAAGTTTGACATTTTCGAGGTTTGTATCTCCGTTTATATAGATATCATCATACTTATCTAGCTTTATCTTTTTTACAAAATTATTTAACTCTTTACTGCTTTTTTTGTCTCTCCAGATAACTAAGATTTTTGTATTTTTTAAATTTTTTCCTACTACAGTCAAAAAACCATCATCAAACTTCACACGCTCAACTACAAGCCCTAAAAGGTAGTTAAATGTTTCTACTAAGTCAATGTTTGTATCTTTTGTTTCTCCAACACTTGAAGTAGCTATTTTAAGCTTATAATTAAATGGAGTGCTAAAAGTATCTATGTTTAAAAGTGAGCCTTGGCTCTCAAATCGCAAAGAGTAGTTTAGTATATAATCCTCTTTAGCATCTGCATATAAATCTAATGCTTCATTTTGCTCTTTTGTCTTTTTAAACTCAAGGTTATTTAGAGTGTCTTCATAGCTTTCAAGTTTGAAGTATTTGAATATTTGAGATATACCATTTTTAGTAGTTGGTTTTCCATCTTTCCAACTATCTGAATATATTACTTTTTGTATTCTTGGTTTTGTAACGGTATCAAAATATTCGCCCATCTCAACTAAAATATATTTTCTTGTTCCATTATCTTCACGGTTTAGGTTTATGACTGCATGTCCTGTTGTTCCTGAACCTGCGAAGTAGTCTAAAATGATTTGAGATTTACCTGTATCGTGAAACAATAGCTTTGTTATTAGCTGTATAGGCTTAACAGTATCAAAGTCTTTACCAAAACCAAAATCCTTATTTATCATTTTCAAACCAGTTTCTGCTGTTCCATAAGTATCTTTATCAAAGAAGTGCGACCAAAAAGGTTTATGTTTATTTTGGTCTTCATCTTCGGGTCTTGTAATAATATATGGCTTATTGTCCCTAACAACAACTTTGCCTTCATCAATTAGTGGATAAATTGTATCTTTACCTAATTTCCATTGATTACCATTTTTTGGAAGCACATTTAAGATTGGATAAATCATAGTTTGTCTTCCTCTTATGTCTTCTGATGACATTTCTTCAATTCTTTGATACCTGAAATTACCAACTTTATCTTCTTCAAGATATTCTTTTTGTCCAGATACTTCCAAGTTGAACTCTTGTCTTTTATCCTCAAACCTAAAAGGATGAATATATTCTATTTTAGATTGAAGCATATACTTAGATGTTTTTGTATTTTGAGATTTAGTTCTTTTTTCCCAAGTTATGGCTCCTAAATAATTCTCTTTACCAAGATGTAGATATAATAATTCCAATAGTCTATTGTTTTCCCTATCATCAATTGAACAAAAAAATCTACTTGATTTTGCCATAAATTTTTTCATCATTAATAATCTATCTTGTATAAATGTAATCCAAGAACTATGTCGATAACTATCATTATATAAAAAATCACTTCCAGTGTTATATGGTGGGTCTATATATACGGTCTTTACTTGCTCTTTATGCCTTGTTTGAAGCAGGTTTAAAGCTCCAAAGTTTTCACTGTTTATAAGCACTCCATCTATCTGCTCATCAAGGTTATCAAACTCACTTAGTAGTTTGTATTTGAACTTCATATCAAAAAACTTAGTATCTAAAACTAAATATTTTTCCTCTTTTAAGTCATTAACACTTTGAATATCTACATCAAAAAGTTCTTTCCACTCTGCT
>JAERRW010000085.1 GCA_016735235.1 Sulfurospirillum sp.
AAACTAACACAATTAGTGCCACAATGTAGACCCAAATTGGAACAGGAACGGGATCACCCGTGGCATATGAGTGCATACCAGCAAGATAATAATTCACACCAAAGTATGTCATTAAAATAGAACTAAATGCTAGCAATGAAAGAGTACTAAAAAGATACGGCGAATAGATACTTTTTAGCAACCTCACATGTATAACAAGTGCATATATTATAATAGATATATATGCCCATGTCTCTTTTGGATCCCAACCCCAGTATCTTCCCCATGACTCATTTGCCCAGATTGCGCCTAAAAAATTTCCTATGACAAGAAGAATTAGACCAAGTATAAGTGTAATCTCATTAATATTTGTTAAATTTTTAATATGCATGTCAATATGTACTCTTGTGGGACTTCTTAAAATAAAAAGCATTAAAGTTATAAATCCAAGTATTGCTCCAAGACCTAAAAATCCATAACTAGCAGTAATGACAGAAACATGAATACTAAGCCAAACTGACTGCAAAACAGGTACTAAGTTTGTAATAACAGGATCAATATTACCCAAATATGCACTCATCATAAAAGTTCCAGCCAGTAAAAATGAGCTACTAAGTGCTAAAAGTGATTTTCTAAAGAAAAAAAGACCTGCTATTAAAGATGAGTAAGCAATATATATCATTGTTTCATAGGTATTGCTAAGAGGAATGTAGCCACTAATATACCAACGAATTCCTAGAGCTATAGTATGAGTGATAAACAATAGAGTTGTTATAGTTGCAATAACTAGATGGACTTTTAAATTAATTAAACGATTATAAAAAATAGAGCTTAAAGAGTATATTAAAAGAATCAATCCAGCTAATACATAAATTATGGATAGATATGAGAATATATTTATTTTATTGAACCAAATTTCTGTTTTTAGTTTTTTTTGTGATGGAATTACATTATGCCCAAATTTATTTTGATACATTTTTATACTCTCAACATGTACTAGTCCTTTGTCATAATTTCTATTGAAAGAGGCATCTAGTAGTTTGCGAGTTGAATTTTGTAAATCATCATTATTGAATGAGGTAAACATAGTTTTAAAATCTACCCATTTTTGTTTTTCATCATTAGGAATTGGAAATAACTTTAAAAGTTTACCTCTATATACCATAAAAGCTATATTAATTCTTTCATCTACTTTAAGAACATCTCTTTGAAAAGTACCTCTTTGAGAGGATTTTAAACGGTTTGCTTCTTCTACAAAACGAGCTAATTTATAGTTCCCATTAGAGTAAAAAAAATCAGAAAATGTAAAAAGGTTTTGTTTTAAAGGAACTCTTAATGTCTCTTTTAATTTGACTGTTTTTACTTTGATAATAGGTACTTTTTTCCATATTTCTGGACGAGAGAACATTCCTAGCATAACTTGGTTTGCACTCATTCCTTGCCATGTACTTTTTTTTGTTAATTTATTTAATATCTCACGATTCAAAGAATCAACTGTTTTCATGCGCCCCATTCTGGTTTGAACAACAAGCGAGCCAAACTCTTTACTAAGAGCTTTTGAATCATTTTTATGCTTTTTAAGGTAATTTTCAACATAATTATCATTTGCAAAAGACGGGACTTGAAATAGAGAAAAAATAAGAATAAAAGAGGCAATTGGCATTTTCTGTACTCTTTTTATGAGTATTCTAAATCTTGATTTATTATCAAAAAGAGTTAAAATTAATCCTAAAAACAGTAAAGCATACCCTATGTATGTAATATTGCAACCGGGGTCCTTGTTTACAGAGAGTATTGTTCCAAGCTCATCAGTATCGTAAGAAGTTTGAAAAAACTTGTATCTTTCATAACTCATAGTATTATTCATAAAAATTTTTTTATCAAATGTGTTGCTATTTATGTTGTCAATAACTGTAATTTCGCTACTAAAAGATGATGGCGAGTTACTTCCAGCATATCTAGTTAACTCAAAATCTCTAAGTTTAATATGAAAAGGAATTTCTAACTCTATATTTTGTGTAGTTATGAAACTATTAGATTTTTCATTTTCGCGTATACTCATAACCCCTTCAATACCAAAGTATCTGGTAATTCCAGCACCCATAAGTATAATAACAAAAGCAATATGAAAAATAAATCGAACTTTCATACGGTACATTTTGGTTTTATGTATAACTACAAGGAGGTTAATAGAACTTAAAAATAGTGTTATTTCATACCACAAAGAGTTATATACTATCTCTCTTGCTTTTAATGTTCCGAAGTCATTTTCAATAAATGTTGCAACTCCTGCACCTAGTGCAAGTAAGCCAAATAAAATGATCATTGTCTTATACGAGCTAAAAATTTTATACAATATGTCTCCTACAATACAAGAAAAAATTATAAATATTTATTGTAAAAACCAAGAGATTTAAAATCTCTTGGTTGTATTAAATTATTTCTTGAAGTAAGAAGAAGTTTTATCAACATCTTCACGAGAAGAGATATTTAAATTGCCTTTTTTAACGGCTTCCGCATGCCAAGCTTTTTCTAAAGTTGCTTTAAAATTCATTTTGGCATCTATTAGATCCTTAAGAGGAACACCTGCTAATTTTTGAGCATTCTCTTTTGTTGAGAAATCAGGAGCACTAAAATCTATAGCATTGTATTTAGCTAGAACACGAACTAATTTCAAACGAGCTTGCTGAGCAGTCTCATTTGCAGAAGCAAGTAGTCTCAAAGTCTCTTCTGGAGCATGAAAAAATGAACCATGACTTGCTATTGAATAGTCCCATCTCCACTGTGCATGTCTAATATCTAGTCTAATCTCTTTAAGTTCATCATCTGTAGCACCAAGCTCCATAGCTTTTCCTGTTTCTAAATGAGCTTTTGCAAGATTATCCATAGCTATTTCCATTAAAAACTCTTTTCTATCAAACTTTTGTTTAACAATAGCTTTGAGTTTAGATTCACTTTCACGATGACAAGGCATACAGCTTTTATCCATAGAATCTAATGGATTTCCAACTTGATGATCACTGTATTTTACAGAACCCTCTTGAGTATAAGGCATATGACAATCTGCACACGATACACCTTTTTGAGCATGTATACCAGTTGATGCTATCTCAAAACCGGGATGTTGAGCTTTAAGCATTGGTGCTTTAGATATTTTGTGAGTCCAATCTGTAAAATTTCTATCGCTATAGTATTTTTCCATATTTTCTGCACTTAATCCCTCGTCCCATGGAAGAGTTACTGCCACAGAAGTTTTAGTTTTACCATCTTTATCTGTGTATTCACTTTTATTAAAGTAGTACTCTGAATGACACTGTGCACATACAAGCGATCTTTTTTCTTGATGAGTAGAGTCTTTAAATGTATTTAGTCCAGCAGCTTCAAGTGCTCTATCTAAATAAGGTCTACGCATAGTAAGTTCTGCTGTCTCATTGTCATGACAATCTGCACAACCAATAGAGTTAACAACTTCAGAACCATATTTAGACCATTTACCAGAATAGTACTCATTCTCGCCATCTCTCTCTATCAATCTAGGAACATCTGGAGATTTACATGTCCAGCATGCCGTTGGCATAGGTCCAGTTTTACTATCTTTTGGAGCGCCCGTACGAAGTGTGTTTACATTATCTTGAACTGCATAATAGTGACCTCGTGGTGCATTATAATCTTTTGCAAAACCATATCCAGCCCATAAAACAGAAAGTTGTGGTTTTGTATCTAACATGTCTTCAATATTATCACTCTCTTTTGTTTTTTTCCAAGAGCTATATTGACGAGGATAGTATTTTGACCACTCTTCATTTTTATTCATATCTGCTTCTGGAACAACAGGAGCTTTAGCAAGAGCTTTACGCTCCCCTTCTTTTTCATTTATGTTATTTGCCAATAATGCCATTCCTGCAATAGCAATTAACGAACCTACAAGTAGTAATTTAATTTTCACTTTTTCTCCTTTTTTTATTTAACTTCTTTTATGCCCAAGTTATTTGGTGTAGTAGATAAACCTCTAACTTTTCCATGAGGTACGCCTTTATGGCATGACCAACATTTTCTTCCCGTAGCCACTTCTGGATCTTCAAATTGGTGATATTTATCACTATTTGCTACCAGTGTTGAGGTTACACTTTGATGACACTTAATACAATTATTTTGTACTCTTTTTGCCCCATCATCACTAATTTTGATAGTATTGTCATAAGTATTCATTGTAAAAGCATATGAATGATTCCACCCATCTTTAGCTTTTGCAACATACTTAGCAAACATACCTTCATCAGTTGGTAAGTGGCACTCTACACAAGTGGCTACTTGCCCATGTGAGCTATGTTGCCATGTTGCATATTGAGTATTCATAACATGACAGTTTATACATGCTTTTGGGTCGCTTGATAGATACGAGAGTGCTTTTGATGTATTTAAAACATACACAAACATAGCTATAGCAACAACAAAGGCAGTTAGTGCACTATATACAAGCAATTTATTTTTTTTCACATTTCCTCCTTTTAGCTTAATTGTTATTTAAAGATAACTACTCTTATTTTAATATATTACGAATACCTTTTTAGTTTATATCCTAAATAGATACCATAAAATCGACAATCCTCCTCAAGATAAATTTTGTATAAATTATACTTAAATTACTAAGATTGAACTATGACTCATATCAATTATCTAAATCAAAAAAAGTATTTTGTTGGTAGTTATATTTCTTGTTTTTAGCTATAAAACAAAATTGCTACAAAAATTTAAACTTCTATTTGTGCTTCATAACCACTTTTTTTTAATATTTGTTTTATTTTTTCTTGATGCTCAAAGCCTTTTGTCTCTAATACTATAGTTATTTTTGCATCACCATAGGAGAGTTTAGTTGAA
>JAERRW010000053.1 GCA_016735235.1 Sulfurospirillum sp.
CTTATTACCAAGGATCCCTGTCCTGCATTACTTGATAATGAACCAATATTACCCAATGCAGTAACATCATTTCTTGTAGCCATGTGTCCACTTGCAATACTCTGTGTATTTCCGATCGAAGTTTTTACAGTTTGGTTAGAAAATGCTCCTATTTGGAACTCTTTATTGGTAAACTTACCAGAGAGAAGAACCTGTCCATTGAAAGAGGTTGTTTTTGCGATGTTATCTAACTGTTCTATAAGACGATTAACATCATTTTGAATCGCTTCACGAGACTGATCTGTTTGTCCATCAGATGCTGCTTGAATCGCTTTAGTTTTGATGGTGTCGAGAATTTTTATCTGCTCGTCCATCGCCTTGTCTGCAGTTTGAATCAGACCAATTGCATCGTTTGCATTTGCTACAGCTTGACCTAAGCTATTTGCCTGAGAGCGAAGAGAGTTGGCAATTACCATACCCGAAGCATCGTCTGCTGCTTTGTTGATCCTCAAACCAGAAGATAGCTTTTCTAGAGAGCCATTAAGACTCCTGTTGTTTAAAACTGCGTTGTTATGCGTAGTTAAAGCCCCCACATTTGTGTTAATCTTAAAACCCATGATAAATCCTTTTATCAAATTTTATTTCATCGACATCCATGCCGTTGATACATGCAAATCGGATTATATGAAAAAAACTTTATAGTTAATTCTTCTGTATTTTGATACAATAGTGCATGTTGATATTAAAGAGGTTTAAAGTGTGTATAGATAAAAATTTAAGTCTAAAGAGTCATTATGAATTCTGTTTTTGAGCTTTTTAAAATAGGAGTAGGACCTTCAAGTTCGCATACAGTGGGACCCATGAAAATAGCTTACATGTTCGCAAAAGATGCACTTGAACTTGGAGTTTTATTAAAATCTACTAAAATTAAAATAGAACTTTTTGGCTCACTAGGAGCGACTGGACATGGGCATTGCAGTGATAAAGCTGTAGTTTTAGGCTTGATGGGATATCTTCCTGAAAGTCTAGACATGTTAGAGGCCAACAAGAGATTTGATAGTGCAATTAAACAGAAAAAAATAGATCTGTTA
Organism: Sulfurospirillum sp.; assembly: GCA_016735235.1. Classification (GTDB taxonomy): domain Bacteria; phylum Campylobacterota; class Campylobacteria; order Campylobacterales; family Sulfurospirillaceae; genus Sulfurospirillum_A. The sequence goes on from JAERRW010000053.1 coordinate 1,071, forward strand.
AAGATAAAAAAAATAGATTTTGATTTTTACAAAGATATTATTTTTTGTAAAGATAAATTTTTAGACTACCATCCAAATGCTATGAAAATTTCCATTTATAACAGTAGCGAGTTACTAAAAGAGGCAACTTATTACTCTACGGGAGGTGGAGCGGTTATTAGTGAATATGATATTCAAAATATTGATATTAAAACTAAAATAGATTTTCCATATAGTTTTAGTAGTGCAAAGGAGCTTTTAGAACAATGTCGTAAAAACTCTCTACATGTAAGTTCTATTATGATGGAGAATGAGAAAGTTTTTAGAAGTGAAGAAGAGGTAAAAAAGGGACTTTTAAATATTTGGCAAGTTATGCGAGGGTGTGTTAAACAAGGTTGTGAATCTTCTGGAGAACTTCCTGTTTTAGGTGTGAAAAAAAGAGCAAATAAAATCTATAATAGACTTCAAAAAAAAGAGGGCTTTTCAATGATAGATCCTCTTGAGGTTATGGATTGGATAAATCTTTGGGCATTAGCCGTAAATGAGCAAAATGCATGTGGTCAAAAGGTTGTAACAGCACCAACAAATGGGGCCGCTGGCATAATTCCTTCGGTTATGCACTACATGACTAAATTTCAAGGGAGTACATTGAAGGATTACGATGAGAGAAAAATAGTAAATTTCTTGCTTACTTCTGGAGCTATAGGTTTGCTTTATCAAAACAATGCGTCTATAAGTGGAGCTGATGTTGGGTGTCAGGGTGAAGTTGGAGTGGCTTGCTCTATGGCAGCGGGAGCATTAGCAGAAGCCATGGGCGGAACTATAGAACAAGTAGAAAATGCTGCAGAGATAGCCATGGAACACAGTTTGGGGCTTACTTGCGATCCTATTGGTGGACTTGTGCAAATTCCTTGCATAGAGAGAAATGCAGTAGCATCTGTAAGAGCGGTAAATTCGGCAAGAATGGCTTTAAATGGAGATGGAAAGCATTATGTTTCGTTAGATAGTGTTATAAAAACTATGTTTGAAACAGGTAAAGATATGATGAGTAAATATAAAGAGACTTCACAGGGTGGATTAGCAGTCAATATTGTTGAGTGTTAAAAGATGGTATAATAAAAAGAGTTACATGACTACTACAATATTAGGAAAGAGATGCATAGAAGAGCTTTTTTAGGATTAATGACCATAGGTACGGTATCGGCAATAGCTGATATTAAATCACACAACAACATAGATAATAACATTTGGCTCAAAAAAGAGAATTTAGCACCTTTTTTGTATGCATGTAAAAGAGTAGAACTTGTTGAAAAATATGTTGGGCATGGAAATTTTAATATCTTAACATATGATGACATGTTAAGTACTGCTAAAAGATACCCTAAAATAGGGGAATTTACATCAAAAGAGTTAAATTTTATGGAAGAGTTATTTTATACTAATCCAAATAAATATGGTTTTTATGGCAAAAAAACTGTATCATCTATCACTTCAAGTATAGATAAAAAAAAGGTGATGAAAATACCAAATACAGGTCATTATCTTTTTCGTGGACACTCTAAAAAACTATTTAATAGAGCTATTTCGGATGTTGGTCAAACACTAATACTTACTTCTGGTGTGAGAGGTGTACCAAAACAGATGAATTTATATTTAAATAAGATAAAAAGCACAAAAGGTGATATAACTTTGGCATCAAATTCAATTGCTCCCCCCGGCTACTCTTATCACTCAATAGGAGATTTTGATGTTGGTAAAAAAGGGTGGGGATATAAGAATTTTACAACATCTTTTATGAGAACTAAAGAGTTTTGGAAACTTAAGCAATTGTCATATATTTCTATGAGATATACAGTAAATAATCAAGATGGAGTTAGATTTGAACCTTGGCATATTAAGACTATTTAGTATAGTTATGGTTTTTGTCCTTATAAAAAAAGGTGAAATTCAAGGTGATATTAAGTATTGAAAGTAGTTGCGATGATAGCTCTATTGCAATTACACAAATAAAAAATTCAAAACTCATTTTTCATAAAAAAATTTCACAAGAAATTAATCACTCTAAATATGGAGGTGTTGTTCCAGAACTCGCCGCTCGTTTGCATGCTAAGGCTTTACCAAATATACTAGAAGAGTGTACACAATATTTTAAAAATCTCAAAGCAGTAGCAGTTACTAATGAGCCGGGGCTTTGTGTTAGTTTGGTTGAGGGCGTAAGTATGGCAAAAGCTCTTAGCATATCATTGCAAATTCCTATACTTCCTATAAACCACTTAAAAGGACATGTCTACTCTTTATTTATAGATAACTCAAAAACTCTATTTCCAATGCTTGTACTGCTCGTTTCTGGGGGACATACACAACTCTTACATGTACAAAGTTACGACGACATAGAAGTATTGGCATCAACATTAGATGATAGTTTTGGTGAAAGTTTCGATAAAGTAGCAAAAATGCTTGGGCTTGGTTATCCAGGAGGTCCTATAGTAGAAAAGCATGCTTTAAATGGGGATGAGAAAAAATTTGCTTTTACTGTGCCACTTTTAAAAACATCAAAACTTGCTTTTAGTTACTCTGGACTTAAAAATCAGGTTCGTTTAGCCATACAAAAGTATCCACAAAATAGAGACGATATTTGTGCCTCGTTTCAACATGTAGCCATCAAACATCTTATACATAAATTAAAAAAAGTCCTTCAAGAAAAAAGTTTTAAAAATTTTGCTATAGTCGGAGGAGCAAGTGCAAATCAATATCTTAGAAGTGAAATGCAAAATCTTTGTGATACCAATAAGATGGAGCTACATGTAGCAAAAATGCAATTTTGTTCGGACAATGCAGCGATGATAGGACGGTGTGCAGTAGACGCATATAACTTGAAAAGATTTGTCTCTTTAAGCGATATAAGCATAAATTCTAGGGCTAATTTTTAACAAAAAATACATGTGAGTTATATTTTACTTACTACTTGTATCTCTAATTCTAATTTAATCCCACTTTTTTCAAATACTTTTCTTTTTGCCAATTCTATCAAATATATAGCGTCCTGAAAAGTGCCATCTCCAAGATTTACTAAAAAATTTGCATGTGTTTTACAAAAAGCCATGTTGCCTTTTGTGTAGCCTTTTAGTCCTGCAATCTCTAAAAGTTCTCCTGCAAAATTATCTGTAGGGTTTTTAAAACAACTTCCTGCACTTGGTAGATTTGGTTGATTATCTCTAAATTTTTTAAACATTTTTACTAACTCTAAATCAAAACCATTATGAATCTCAAAAGTAGCTTCATAAATAGTCCCTTTAATGTTAGTGTATCTGTAATCAAACTCTATATCTTTTTTTTTATGCCAACCATTTTCTGTTTTGACGGCAACTAAATAATTAAAAATATTCCATTTTTTTAATCCAGCATTCATCTTTATCATACCGCCAAGAGTTCCGGGAAGTTTTTGCATGAGTTCAAAGTTTTTTATATTGTACTTTTTAGCAAATGAGAGTATCTTCCCACTAGGAGTTGCCCCACCAACATGTAATAGATTATTTTTTACATGTAAGAAGTTAAAAATATGACCAAGCATAGCCATTTTAGGAGGATTTTGAGAGACTAAGATATTGTTTCCGCCACCTAGCAAGAAGGTATCACTTTTTATGTGCAAAGGTTTAGTTATAACTTCTACATGTAAAGATGGGCCAATATGTATGCTGGTATATGTTTTGAAATTTATTTTTTTCATTAAAATATGAAAGAAGGAATCATCTCTATTGTGCGTTCTGTAAATTCTATCATCATATTCATCATCCATGGCATAGTAAAAATTGCTACAAGTATTACAAGTATTATTTTTGGTACAAAACTTAAAGTCATCTCATTAATTTGAGTAGTCGCTTGAAATATACTTATTGCTAAACCCGCAACAAGCCCTGCCATAAGCATAGGCATAGCCATCATAAGTGCTAATTTAAATGTTTCTACACCAAGCCCTATAAGTTTAGATTCCAATTTAACTACTCCTTAACTTTTCATATTCGCTTGGGATTAAAAAATCTTCAGCTTTTATTGGAGTATCGTAAAAGCCATTTTTGTACCCTATTTCAAATAGTTTATTAATTGCAATATATTGTATTTTGTTAAGCTCAATAGAATCTTTGTTTGCATATAGACTTAAATACTTTTCTAGTGTAGGAGCATCGACTCTTATGAGATTACGCTCTAAAAGCATTTTTGATAACGGCTTTATATGAGTTGTTGCTATTTTTACTGCTTTAATAAGAGTTTTTTCATAATCAATTGCACGATTAATTGGTATTGAGCGACGAAGTGCCATGCCACCAAGAGGAAGAGGTAGATTTCCGCCACTTAGTTCAACCCATATGTCCCAAAGTTCTTTTTCAACTTGAAGTTTATCATCATAATTGAGTATGCTTTCATGTATGAGAACTCCAGCATCTACTTCACCATTTAAAACTGCATCTTCAATCTCTAAAAAATTTTTATAAACTATAATAGCTTCAGGATAGTAAATTTTAAAAAGCATCGCATTTGTTGTGTGTTTACCACTAAGAGCTACTTTAAAACTCTTTTTTAGTTTTTTAGTTTTTAATTTTACAAGTTTAGGACCATACCCCTCGCCAAAACTAACTGCTGTTTTTAAAAGGGCATACTCTTTTTTTATTGTTGGGTAGAGAGCAAAACTTATTGCACTTATATCGTAAGTATTTTTCAAAGCTTCTATATTTAGAGTCTCAATATCAAGAGCAATATTTTGAAATTCAATATTTTCTAGAGTAATCCAGCCAAATTTAATAGCATAATACATAAATATATCATCAGCATCTGGTGAGTGGGCTACACTTATAATTTTTCTCATTTTTTTGCTTTCATTGTTTCGGTATAGTTGTAGATTTTATCTAACTCTTTATAGAGTTTTTTTGGATCTAACATGTTTTTATTTAATATATTTAATAGAACTTCATTATCTTCTTTTGAGTCCCATGTTTTTCTATAAGTCCCTTCTTGGTAACCATTATTTTGTCGAAATTCATTTAATACATTTTTAGCTACATAGAATTTATATAGTGTTTTTAGGTTTACTCCGCACTTTAATGAGAGTGAAAAAAACTCTTTAAGAAGTCCATCAAAAATATCTAATTTAAAACTAGTAGTAAGATTTATAATAGATTCTATGTCATTAATGATCTCCATTTGAGGAGTTGAACCAACTTTATAAGCCTCTTTTGTAAAGCGTCCAAAACCATGAACATCAATAATATCATTAACCAATTTATCTATATCTCCACGCTCATTGACTTTATAATCTTCAAGAACTAAACTCATTACAAAGTGCCAAATATCTACTATTTCTAAAGTAGCATTTTCCCAATCGGTCGCTTTGTTTATGTTTTTCCAATGCTTCCAGCTAAAACTCTCTATTAGTTCGGCACTCTCCATGTAGATACAACGCTTCCAGTTTATCATGCGATTATTTTTTGTGTAACCATGTTCCCAGTCTATGCCATTGGTTTCATCATTTAATTTTTGTTGAAGAATAAACATCTCTTTTATATATTTAATACTTGTCATTACTATCCTTATTTTTGTATTTATTAATAAATTTACCAATACTTTTAGTTATAATAGTAGCTCCAACAAATACAAATAATCCCAAAAATGTATATTTTGCTACTAATAAAAGCAGTTCCATGAGTTACCTTTTTAAAATTAATATCTTATTTTAACATTATTTTTATTTAAATAAAATTTTATTTTGTTTACTATCTTTTTTAAAGCTTAAATTCGATACTATCATTGTTAGAATTAATTAATAAAATTGACTTATGTTAGGAGAAAATTATTAAAAAAGATATGCCTACACTTTTCCACATGTTAATAAATGTATATAGTGAGTATAAAAACAATACAGCATTTATATATCGAGTAAAAGATAAAACTTTTGAGGTTACTTATAAGAAGTTTTTTAATGATGTTCTTATTCTCTCTCGTGCATTTGGGGCAAAAGGCATAAAAAAAGGCGTAAAAGTAGTATTTGTTTGTGATAATAGATACGAATGGATAGTAACTGACATGGCTCTTGTATCATTAGGGGCTATAAGTGTACCAAAAGAGAGTAGTATTCCTGTAGAAGAGTTGGAGTTTATAACAAAAAACTCAGAAGCATCATTTTTAATTTTAGAGAGTGAAAGTGTTTATCATAAGTGTAAAGAGATGATAAAATCACTAAAACTAAAATCAATTTTTATTATAGAAGCAGAAAAATTACACACTATTTTTGATCATATCTACTCATATAATGACATGTTTGTAAATAGAGAGATTTACAGAAATGAAATAGAAGAGTTCATGAGTTTAAAAGATAATTTAAGCAAAGATGATATATTTACGATTATATATACATCGGGAACAACGGGCATGCCAAAAGGTGTTATATTGATACACAAAAATGTCATGCAAAATGTTAAAGTTTTACCATCTATTGTAGAGTTAAAAACTACTGACTTGTGGGTCTCCATTCTTCCTCCTTGGCATATATTTGAAAGAACTTGTGAATATTCAGCCATTTCTGGAGGCTCTACTATGATTTACTCTACCATTAGAACATTTGCAGAGGATTTAGTGAAGTTTAAACCTACTTTAGTTGCAACTGTTCCAAGGCTTTGGGAATCTATGTATGCTAAAATAAATAGTACTTTAGAAAAAAAAGATCCAAAAAAAGCAAAAATATTTAAAAAACTGATTCTTATATCTGCAAAATATAACTATAATTTACGAATCGTAAAAGATGAGTTGCCTCGTTTTAAAAAAGAGAATATTGGTTCATCTTTTAAAAAATTGATAGCATGTATTAAATTACTATTTTTATACATGCCAAATAAGTTTGCAAAAAATAAATTAAAACTTGTACAAGAAAAATTTGGAGGTCGATTAAGACTTGCCATAAGTGGCGGTGGGACTCTCCCTGATTTTTTAGATGAGTGGATAGATGCTCTTGGTATTCGCATTGTTAATGCTTACGGCATGACCGAATGTGCTCCGGCTATTTCTCTTCGTGCTTTGAATTGTAATACTTTTTCTACTTTAGGACTTCCAGTAGAAGGTACTAAATTGTATATAAGTGATGAAAATGAGGAAAATTGTGAAGTTGGAGAAGTTGGAGAAATTGTACTAAAAGGTGATCAAGTAACACCCGGATACTATAATAATGATGAAGAAAATAAAAAAGCTTTTACAAAAAATGGTTATTTTAAAACTGGTGATTTAGGTAAATTAACTATTAGAAATGAGCTTATCATAACTGGACGATCAAAAGAGGTAATAATTCTTGCAAGTGGAGAAAATGTAGATCCTAGTAGAATAGAATCTGCTATATCGCTACTCCCTTTTGTAAAAGATACCATATTGGTTGGGCAAGACAAAAAAGGCTTAGGCATGCTTTTAGTCCCAGATTTTGAGAAATTAAAAGAGTATGTTCATGAGAATTTTGACAAAGTAGTACATTCAATAGAGCAAGTTTTAGAAGATAAACATATAATCAATAAGCTAAAAAGCGATATGAATAAGTTGGTTCATCCAAAAAAAGGCTTTAAATCATTTGAAAAACTTCAAAATATTCATTTTGTTGAGAAAGAGTTCGCTATAGGAGAAGAGTTGACAAATACTTTTAAGAAAAAAAGACATGTTATAGAAAATAAATACAAAGAAGTAATCGATAAATTTTTGACTTAAAATATTTTTTTAAGTAGATTTTGAGTAATATAAATAGATAATTAAAATTACTTTTAAAGGAAGTCTACAGTGAAAGGTTATAAAGTTTTTACGGGAACTGCTAATCCAGAATTTTCAAGAAAAGTGGCTAAATATCTATCTTTACCATTGTCTAAAGCAAAAATTGAGCGTTTTAGTGATGGTGAAATTAGTGTTCAAATTACAGAGAGTGTTAGAGGAAAAGATGTATTTATAATTCAACCAACATGTGCTCCTGCTAATGTAAATCTTATGGAACTTCTTATTTTAACAGATGCCCTAAAGCGTAGTTCTGCTAGTTCTATTACTGCCATTGTGCCTTACTTTGGCTATGCAAGACAAGATAGAAAACCAGCTCCTAGAGTTCCAATTACTGCAAAATTAGTAGCAAATATGATGGAAACTGCTGGAATAGATAGAGTTGTTACAATAGATCTACATGCAGGACAAATTCAAGGTTTTTTTGATATTCCTGTCGATAATCTATACGGTTCTATTATTTTTCATGATCATATTAAAAATAGAGAACTTAAAAATCCTATTATTGTTAGTCCAGATATAGGAGGAGTCACTAGAGCAAGAAGTTTTGCTAAAAAACTTGGATTAGATATTGTGATAATAGATAAACGCAGAGAGAAAGCTAATGAGTCAGAAGTGATGAATATTATTGGTGATGTTGATGGTAAAGATGTTATATTGGTTGATGATATGATAGATACCGCTGGAACTATTACAAAAGCTGCAAAAACTCTTAAGGCAAAAGGAGCAACAAGTGTTATTGCATGTTGTACTCATCCTGTGTTGAGTGGTCCAGCTTACGATAGAATAAAAAATGGTGATTTAGACGAACTCTTAGTAAGTGATTCTATCCCTTTGAAAGAAAAACTTAATAAAATAAAAGTTCTTAGCATTGCTCCTGTTTTTGCAGAAGTGATAAAAAGAGTCTATCATAATGAGAGTGTAAATGGGCTATTTATTTAATGGCACAAAAACATATACGCAACTTTTCAATTATTGCCCATATTGACCATGGTAAAAGCACTTTAGCCGATAGACTAATTCAAGAGTGCGGGGCTGTATCAGTTAGAGAGATGAGTACGCAAATAATGGACACAATGGACATAGAAAAAGAGCGTGGAATTACTATTAAAGCACAAAGTGTAAGACTTACATATGTAAAAGATGGAGTTCCTTATATACTGAATCTTATAGATACACCAGGACATGTTGATTTCTCTTATGAAGTATCTCGCTCATTGGCTTCAAGTGATGGAGCTTTGCTTATAGTTGACTCTTCGCAAGGTGTTGAAGCACAAACTATCGCTAATGTATACATGGCATTAGAAAACAATTTAACACTTATACCAGTTTTAAATAAGATAGATCTTCCCGCTGCTGATCCCGAAAAAGTAAAAGATGAAATAGAGCATACAATAGGATTAGATTGTAGTGATGCTATTAGCGTGAGTGCAAAAAGTGGTCTTGGTATAACTAAACTTCTTGATGCTATTATAGATACTATTCCAGCTCCACATGGTAATGAAAATGCACCTACAAAAGCTATTATTTATGATAGCTGGTTTGATAATTATCTTGGTGCTTTAGCACTTGTGCGAGTGTATGAGGGAGAGATAAAAAAAGGTCAAGAAGTCTACATAATGGGAACTGACAAAAAACATGAAGTTTTAAATCTTATGTATCCACATCCTATCACGCTTGAAAAAACAAAAGTTATAAAAACAGGTGAAGTTGGTATTGTTGTTCTTGGACTTAAAAATATTGGTGATGTTCAAGTTGGTGATACAATAACTGATAATAAAAATAGAGCAACAAAACCAATTGGTGGTTTTGAAGAGGTTAAATCATTTGTTTTTGCTGGAATATATCCAATAGAGACTGACAAGTTTGAAGAGTTAAGAGATGCTCTCGATAAATTAAAATTAAATGATTCAAGTATCTCTTATGAGCCTGAAACTTCAATAGCGTTAGGTTATGGATTTCGTGTAGGATTTTTAGGACTTCTTCATATGGAAGTTGTTAAAGAGAGATTAGAACGAGAATTTGATCTTGATTTGATTGCAACTGCTCCAACTGTTACATATAGAGTAATAACAACTAATGATGAAACAATAGAGATCCAAAATCCAAGTCAACTGCCTCCTGTAAATGAGATAAAAAAGATAACAGAGCCTTATGTAAAAGCAACTATATTGACTCCAACAGAGTTTCTAGGAAATATTATTACTTTGCTTAATAACAAAAGAGGTGTTCAAGAAAAGATGGATTATTTAAGTCCTAAAAGAGTCCTTTTGGAGTACTCAATTCCTATGAATGAAATTGTTATGGATTTTTATGATAAGCTAAAATCTGTAACAAAAGGTTATGCAAGTTTTGATTATGATCAAATTGGTTACCGTGAAGGTAATTTGGTTAAGCTTGATGTTTTAGTTGCAAGAGAAGTAGTTGACGCTTTGTCCATTATAGTGCCACATGTAAATGCAACTAGTCGAGGAAGAGAGTTTGTAAAAGCGATGAAAAAGATAGTCCCACGACAACTTTTTGAAGTAGCTATTCAAGCTAGTATAGGAAATAAAGTAATTGCTCGTGAAACAATAAAATCTATGGGCAAAAATGTTACTGCTAAATGTTATGGTGGCGACATAACAAGAAAAAGAAAACTTCTAGAAAAACAGAAAGCTGGTAAAAAAAGAATGAAATCAATAGGCAAAGTACAACTTCCTCAAGAAGCATTTTTAACAGTTTTAAAATTGGATTAAATTATAACCATGATTGCAAATATAATAATGATAGAAGACGACATGGAACTAGCACAAATTTTAACGGATTTTCTAAAAAAATATAATGTTTCAGTAGAGAATTATGATGATCCATATCTTGGTATTAGTGCATTGAGTATAAAAAAATATGACCTACTTATACTTGATCTCTCTCTTCCTGGTATTGATGGTCTTGAAATATGTAAAGAGGTGAGAACAAAAAGCAATATACCTATTATAATTTCATCTGCAAGAAGTGATCTTGAAGACAAAATTATAGGGCTTGAACTAGGCGCTGATGACTATTTGCCAAAACCATATGAACCAAAAGAGTTGTATGCTAGAATTATGAGTGTTTTAAGACGCTTTAAAAGAGGCTCTACCACTATGGTGGGCGAAAAAGATACAGATTTAAAACTAAGCAGTAGCGGATTTATACTCTTTCATAAAAAAGAACTTTCACTTACAAGAGCAGAGTTTGAAGTGCTATCGTACATGATAAAAAAGAATAATTGTGTAATTCCAAGAAGTGAGCTTATAGGAAATACGCCATCACTCAATAGTGAAAGTGATAGTAGAAGTCTAGATGTTTTAATAAGCAGAATAAGAACCAAATTAGGTGAAAATTCAAAAGAACAAAAATATATTATATCGATTCGTGGAGTAGGATACAGACTTCAATCATGAAGTGGTATAACTCAATTATAACCAAAATAACTCTTATATTTGCTCTGTCTTTAATTGGTATAGGAGCAGTTTTGTTTACTATTCACACTCGAGCAAAAGTGTTTCAAACTAATAGCATGGATAGATTTGTAAGAGTTGTTATAAATTCCGCTTACAATAAAAAAGATCAAACAATAGACTTAGATGTTTTTAAAAAAGCTGGTTTTATTCTTGTAGAAGATAAGAACAAGAGAGAGGAAATACTAAAAAATAGATATTTTAGACCAAAACATAGAGGAAACCATGGACATTTTAGAGGAAAAATTACTGTATATAAGATGAATACATATGTAATTATACAAAAAAATTTAATATTTAAAATACCTCAAGATATAAATAAACTACAAAAAATTATATTTCCAATGGTAGCTATACTATTGATTGTATTTTTATACATAATTACTATCAAAAGTATACTGCCTCTTTATGAACTAAGAAAAAAGATAAAAGAGTTTGCCGATGGAAATTATGATATTGAATGCGGAAGTAATAAAAAAGATGAGATAGGAATACTATCAAATGAGTTTAATAATAGTGTTAAAAAAATAAAAAAAATTAGAGATTCAAGGCAACTATTTTTAAGAAATATTATGCATGAGCTTAAAACTCCTATTACAAAAGGTAAATTAGCTTGTGAAATGATAGAGTATTCAACATACCAAGATATATTAAAAAAAAATTTTAGAAGACAAGAAGCTCTTTTAGAAGAGTTTGCAAGAATAGAAAAACTAGGTGCAAATGAGCTTAATATAAATATAAAAAAATATAGACTTCAAGATGTAATTGATTTTTCACTAGATATACTGAATCATAAAAAAAATAGTGTTAAATACAAGATAGAGCCTATGGACATACATGTAGATTTTGAACTTTTTGGAACAGCACTTAAAAATATACTAGATAATGGAATAAACTACTCAAACGACAAAAAAGTTTTATTAGTATCAGATGAAACAAAAATTACAATCTCAAGTAGTGGAGAAGAGTTAGAATTTCCACTAGAAAACTATGCAGAGCCTTATTTTTTAGATTCAAAAAAACCAAGAAATTCACAAGGATTTGGTTTTGGTCTCTATATAACGCTACAAATAATAAAATTACATAAAATGAAAATAAAATACAGCAGAGAAAAAGATAGAAATGTTTTTACTATAGATGTTAAGAAATAAAAATAAAAATACATGTTTACTTTTTTAAAAGTATCATCTACTTTTTAGTGCTTGGGCTATAAGTTCGATTGGATTTTTAAATATGGTTTTAACATTTAAAAGATGCATAGAGTTTCCTATTTGCATACGACATGCACTACACTCCGCGCTTACTATGTCGGCTTTACTCTCTTTTATCATAGATGCTTTTGGAAGACCCGCTGCTACTGCAAAATCGTATTTTTCTAGTTGTATTGTAACTCCTCCAAAACCGCAA
>JAERRW010000077.1 GCA_016735235.1 Sulfurospirillum sp.
CATATTAATTTGATAAAATCAACTTAAATTAAATTATATAGGTGAGATTATAACATGATTAGATTATTAAAGTTTTTTTTAATAGGCGTATTTTTTGCAATACCAATTTTTTCTGATGTACAAAAAAAGGTTTTATTACCAGAAGAGGCATTTAAGGTTACCGTTAAACAAAAAGGTGATTTTGTTACGGTAAATTTAGAGTTAGGTGAAAATATTTATCTGTATGAAGATAAACTTAAATTTAATATAATTGAGCCAATAGAGGAATCTATTGATCATCATATTGATAGACCGTTGCCAGTTGATTATGAGGGATATCAAGTATATAAAAATTCTTTAGAGTTTTTGATTCCAGTTTCTGCAATTAAAAAACATGTAAGTAGTGAAAAATTTAAACTAGAAATTAAGTATCAAGGGTGTTCAACTTCTGGTATTTGCTATCAACCTATAAAGAGTGAGTTTAGTTTTGATTTGGGTAAAATGACTAACAAAATAGAAAATCACGATGAAGAACATCATTTAGAACATAATTTAGAACATCATTCAGAACATCTTTCAGAACAAGATTTTATAGCAAGTACTTTACAAAATGGTAATATTTTGGTAGTTTTGCTTAGTTTTTTAGGTTTTGGTATTCTTCTTTCGCTTACTCCTTGCATTTTTCCTATGATACCGATTTTGTCATCTATAATAGTTTCACAATCTGGAGAGAAATTGTCAACTAAACGAGCATTTATGCTCTCTTTTGTTTATGTTATAGCGATGGCTTCGGCATATACTATAGCAGGAGTTTTAGCTGGATTATTTGGAGCAAATATATCTTCTTCTCTTCAAAACCCTTGGATAATTGGAGTTTTTAGTGCTATTTTTGTAGGACTTGCTTTTTCTATGTTTGGTTTTTATGAACTTCAAATACCATCTTTTATTCAATCAAAATTATCAAAAAAATCAAACAACATGAAAGGTCAAGGTGTAGTAGGCGTCGCTATTATGGGATTTTTGTCAGCACTCATTATGGGACCATGCATAGCGGCACCATTGGCCGGAGCTCTTATATACATAGGGCAAAGCGGTGATGCATTATTGGGAGGAGTCGCTTTGTTTGTTATGGGAATAGGCATGGGTATTCCTCTTGTAATCATAGGAGCTGGAGCCGGGAAGTACATGCCAAAACCAGGCAGGTGGATGGATGCTATTAAATTTTTCTTTGGTGTTGTTATGTTGGGACTTGCAATTTGGACACTCGCCCGTGTTGTTCCCGCTAATATAATTATGTTTTTATGGGCATTACTGTTTATTGGTTCGTCTATATACATGGGGGCATTGGAATCCCTAAAAGAGGGCGTGAGTGGTTGGAGCAAATTAATAAAGAGTTTTTCTATAATTGTGTTTATATATGGAGTTATGCTTTTTATAGGCAGTGTCTCAAATGCTACAAATCCTTTAAATCCACTAGAGAGTTTTTTGAGCAAATCAATTATGAGCAGTTCTCATAAAATAGAAGAAACAAATAATTTTCAAACTGTTGCAACACTAAAAGAGTTGAATGCCATCATAGAAGAGTCTCATAAACCTGTAATAGTAGATATTTACGCTGATTGGTGTGTGAGTTGTGTAGAGTTTGAAGAGAATACTTTTTTAGATTTAAGTGTGAAAAAAAAATTAGAAGAGTTTAAGTTAGTAAAAATAGATGTTACAAAAAATAGCAATAATGATAAAGAGTTATTAAAAGAGTTTGGTATTTTTGGACCGCCTACAATAATGTTTTTTAAAAATAAAAAAGAGATAAAAAACAGAAGAGTAGTCGGACATAAAAATGCAAAAGAGTTTTTAACCCATCTTAACTCTTTCTAGTTAGTTAAAATACTCTAATGCTTTTTCTAAGTCCTTTTTCGTGTCAATTCCAAAACTTTTACTCTCTACTTTTACCATGGCTATTTTTTTATTATGGTATATGGCTCTAAGTTGTTCTAGTTTTTCTATATTTTCAAGTGGGGCAGGGCTTAATTCGCAAAATTCTTTTAGACTTTTTTTAGTAAAACCATAGATTCCTAGATGCCCAAAATACTCTACATGTTCTTCTTGGCTATAAGGAATTTTACTTCTTGAAAAGTATATAGCATTTTCATTTATATCAATAATAACTTTTACTTGGTTTGGATCATTGGCAGACATTTTGTCAATAAGTTTATAGCAACTCACCATAAAAGAATTGCTATTTTTAACACAATCAATAACTTTTTTAACCACTTCTGGCTCTATGAAAGGCTCATCAGCTTGAACATTAACTATAACTTCATCTTCATCTATGTTTAAACTAAGCGATGCTTCATTGATTCTATCGGTTCCGCTTTTATGGTGAGTTCCTGTTAATATAGCATCGAAACCATATTTATTGACTAACTTAACCACTTTTTTACTATCTGTTGCAACTACAACATTGTCAAGTTTTTTAACTCTATTGGCAGTCGCTACAACCATAGGTAGGCCATTAATGTCGGCTAAGATTTTATTTGGAAATCTATTTGATGCCATGCGTGCAGGGATTATTATCATTTTATAAACTCCAGTATCTCTTTTTCTATATTTTTTTTATCTATTACTTTGCTATATAAAATGTCTTTTTCAAATAGAGAGTTTATTGAGTCTGGAATTTTTACATGTAAAGAGTTGCTTATATCTTTTAATGCTTTTTTATCATGATGTTTTTTAGTATCATTATTTATAGAACTTAACATAGTTGGAGCAAATTTTGTCCACTCTGCGGTAGAACACAAGACACTTGGTATATTTTTTTCTCTAAGTTTATTGTATGCTTTTATGCAAGTTGCAGTGTGAGGATCCATTATATAGTTTTCATCTATAAACTTTTTGATAGTTTTTTTTACAAAATTATCACAACAGTGTATAGCACTAAAATCTTTTTGTAACTCTAAAAGCTCCTCACTGCTTAATTTGTAATATTGCTCTTTTTTTAACTGTTCCATCATCTCTTTACATCTTTTAGCTCCATATTTATCGTATAAAACTCTCTCTACATTTGAAGAGATAAGTATATCCATAGCAGGGCTTGATGTTGCAAATAGTTTACGGTTTTTGAGATTGTACTCCCCTTTGGTAATTAAGTCTGTTAAGATATTGTTAATATTTGATGCAATTAGAATTTTCTCAATTGGAAGACCCATTTTTTTAGCATAATATGCTCCAAGTGCATTACCAAAGTTTCCACTTGGCACTATTTGATAAAATTTATCTCCAAGGCTAAGATGATTTTGTTTTAGTAGCGAAACATATGCAAAAATATGATATATTATTTGAAAAATAATACGACCAAAATTTACAGAGTTTGCAGCACTAAGTTTTATATTGTGAGACTCTAATTTTTGTTTAAAAGTTTCACTTGCTAGAAGAGATTTAAGAGTACTTTGAGCATCATCAAAATTACCTTCTATGCCTATTACTTTTAAATTTTTACCATTTTTAGTAACCATCTGAAGTCGTTGAACATCGCTTGTTCCTCCATGGGGGTACAAGCAAACTACTTTTATATTTTTTTTATTAGAAAAAGTATCTAGTGTTGCTGGACCGGTATCTCCACTTGTAGCGACCAAAATAAGATAGTCTTGATTTAGTTTTTTTGCTTCATTTGATAAGATATGCCCAAAAGGTTGCAGTGCCATGTCTTTAAAAGCTCGTGTTGGCCCATGATAAAGCTCATTTACAAAAAGATCATTTTTTATTTGAGTTAATGCAACAGGATTCTCTTTATTGTCGAAGTCATCATATAGGCTTAGAGCTTTTTTTAAAACTGATTTTTCAATATCAATATCAAAAAGCTCAAGTATATCAAGTGCGGTCTCTTTATAACTTTTTTTTGTAGCGAGTTGTAAAAATTTTAAATCTATTTTTGGTAAGTTTTTAGGAACATATAGTCCTCCAAAACTAGCACTTGGATTCATAATAGCATGTGAAAACTCAACATTTTTATCTCTATTTCCATCGTTTCCTCTAGTCTCTATAAACATTTTATTTCACTTTTTTTTGTTTGTGTTATCATAGTTCCAATTCCATCACTCGTAAAAAGCTCAAGCAGTAAGGAGTGTTCTACTCTACCATCTATGATTTGGGCACTTTTTACTCCACCTTTTAGTGCGTTTAAGCAGGCATCTACTTTTGGTAACATGCCTTTTGTGATTACACCATTGAGTTTTAGTCTGTTTACCTCTTTTTTATCAAGTGAAGTTATAAGATGTTTATCTTTATCTAAAATGCCTTTTGTGTCAGTTAGAAATATAATTTTTTTTGCTTTTATTGCCACGGCAATTTTGCTAGCACATAAATCGGCATTTATATTGTAACCAGTGTGATTTGCACTATCCCCAGCTGCTATGGGTGCTATTACTGGTATAAAATTCTTTTTAAGAAGAGTTTTTAATACTTTTTTATCTACTTTTGTGATATTTCCAACAATACCATATTTACCTTTTTTTAAAGGTTTTGCCTTTATAAAATTTGCATCTTTTCCTGTAATTCCAATAGCTTTTCCACCATGATAATTTAAAAGTGTAGTTATCTCTTTGTTGATATTACCACTTAAAACCATCTCTGCAACCTCCATTATCTGCTCATTGGTAACACGAAATCCATCTACAAACTCACTTTGAATTTTTAGTTTTTCTAACATAGAGTCTATTTTTTTGCCACCACCATGAACAATAATAGGTCTCAGGCCTACCAAATAAAGCAATACTATATCTTGTGCAAATTTATCTTTAAGTAGAGTATTTATTTGTGCAGAACCACCATACTTAACAACTATAGTTTTTTGCTTGAATTTTTTTATATATGGTAAAGCATCTAGTAGTGTTTTTACTTGTTGAATCTTTTTTTGCATTATATTGTCCTAAATTTGAAAATACTATTTTATCTAAAATTTGATAAAAAGCATTTAAAAACTTAATATAATGAGATTATAGACATGTTCTTTTCTCTACAATATAATCATTAATTTGGTTTTTAACTTTAGAGTTTATTTCAACATGTAAATCTAATACAGATAAAGGAAGTCCAAACTCTTGCATTTTTACCATGTCTTTTTGTGTTGTTAATATAGAAGTTGCATTGTATTTTTTTATTAAATTTTCTAGCTCTGTTTTTGTGTACATGTAGTGGTCTTCAAAATATATTTTTTTTACTAAATTTTTTGGAAGATACTGGTTTAATCTTTGCGGTTTTGATATAGCAGTTACTAAAACCATGTGTTTAGTTGGATTGTTTAGCGTTACTTTTTTGGTGAAGTCAATACTCTCTTTTAGCACTAAATCTGCATTTTTATAGAGAAATTTTGGCTCTCTATAAGCTCCACTTGGAAGTGTAAAATTAAATTTTGGTTCTGGATTTGGACGCAAGAGAATATCAAACTTATTTATAAAAGATTTTGAAAATCCATCATCTAAAAAAACTGCTTTGCAACCTAATTTATGAGCATAATTTATAGCCTTTAGCCTATCTTCACTCACTATAATAGTTGCGTTTTTAAGCAAGCAAGCATAAAGCATAGCTTCATCGCCACTTATATTTATTGGCGTATCTTTTGTGATTACATGTAGACCTTTGGAGTCTCTTTTGTAGCCTCTTAAAACTATAGCAATATTTTGATACTCTTTTGCAAGAGAGATAAGAAAAGGTGTTTTTCCACTTCCTCCTATAGTTAAATTTCCAATACTCACAACAGGAATTGGAGGCTCTATTTTTTTTGCAAATATGCGTTTTGTTAAGACTATTATTGAGTAGATAATACTAAGAGGGTATAGCAAAAAAGAGAGAAAAAATTGCAACTTTGAAGTAGGGTGAAAAAGGTACTCTTCTACCCAAAATATAAAATTTTGTCTATTAAACACAACTTTTAGCTATATTTTTGATTTTCTCACATATAAAATATACCTCTTTATTTGTTAATCCTGTATATATAGGTAGTGATAAAATTTGTTGATAATTTGTTAAAGCATTTGGAAAGTCATTTACTCTAAGACTATATTTATGTTTATAGTAACTCAAAAGATGAATAGGTATGAAATGAAGAGATGTAAATATACCATTTTTTTTAAGTTTTTTTGCAAAACTATCTCTATTTTTGTCTATCTTAATTATGTATTCACTATACACATGACTGTTTTTTTTGATTGGTATCGATACATGTGGACAGTTTTTTAACTCTTTGTTGTAAATAGCTACTATTTCAAGCCTTCTTTTTATAAAAATATCATTTTTATTTAATTGTGCTACTGCATAAGCAGCATTTAATTCGTTTAAGTCATATTTTAAACCAATATCAACCACATCGTAGACATAACCTAGATTACCATATTTATCCCAACCGTCACTAACTATTGCATGGTTTCTAAGAAGTTTTGCTCTTTGCATTAGATTTTTCTTGTCTGTTGCCATAATTCCGCCATTTGAGATTGCATTTTTTGTCTGTTGTGAAAACTTAAAAGTTGTTATATCCGAACCAGTAGATCCTATTTTTTTGCCCTCATAAGTAGCACCCAATGCTTGAGAAGCATCTTCAACTACTTTTACATTAAAAATAGAAGCTAGTTCATAAATTCTATTTAGATTTGCAATTTGACCTGCTACATGTGTAACAAAGATAGCTTTTAGTTTTTTATGATTATTTTTTTCAAGCACTTTTTCAAGTTCATTCATATCCATATTAAAATCTTCTTTGTCAATATCAACAAAAATTGGTTCGGCATCAAAGTGCCTTACTACTTCGGCTAGTGTAGAAAAAGAGTTGACAGAACAGATTACTTTATCGCCACGCTTAAGATTAAGTGCACACATTGCTAAGTGCATAGCAGCGGTTCCATTACATGTAGATAGTGAATATTTAGATCCAACATATAAAGAAAAATCTTTTTCTAGTCTGTCAATTTTTGAAGTTTTATTTAGCTCTAATACTTCATTAATAAGCTTTTTTTCACTACTATCTATATATGGTTTATAAAATGGAATTTCATTCATGTTTTAAATGCCTTGCCCTCTAATTTTGCTATTATTGAAAGTTCTCTTTTGAATTGGTTTTGACGAATTCTGCTAGTAATTAACTCAACTAATTTAGTATCAAATTTTTTTTCTATTAACTCATCTTGGCTCATCTTTTCATCTACAAATGCTTTTAGTGCTAAATCAAGCTCCCTATAAGTAAAACCTAAATCTTGCTCATCACTTTGACCCTCCCATAAATCTGCAGAAGGAGGTTTATTTATAATAGATTGTGTAACTCCTAAATGTTCTGCAAACTCAAAAATTTCTGTTTTATACATGTCGCCTATGGGGTTTATTGCACTTGCTAAATCTCCAAATATTGTTCCATAACCTAAAAGAAGCTCACTTTTATTGCTAGTTCCTAGAACGAGTGCTAGATTTTTAGCGGATATATCATACAGAATTGACATTCTCATTCTTGAACTAAAGTTACCTACTCTTAAGTTTGATACTTGTATGTTTTTAAAGTAGCTTTTTACTAAATCACCAATATGTATAGAAGTGTTTTTAATACTAAATTTTTCACACAATTCATAAGCATGATCAAAACTACTTTGCGATGAATTTGCACTTGGTAACATAACTGCTAAAATTTTTTCACCAAAAGCACGCTTAGCTAAAATTGCAACAACAGCAGAATCAACTCCTCCGCTAAGACCAATTACTGTGTTTTTAAGACCAGTTTTGTAGACTTCATCTTTTAAAAATTTAACAAGATAATTCTCAATAAGTTCATATTTTTTCATGCTTTTAGTATACTAAAGAAAATATTAAATAACACTTTTAATTGTAGTATGTTTATTTGAGTTTAATTTTTTTTATGTTAAATTACTCTAAAGGATAACTTATGAAGATCAAATATCAGCCAATGGGTTCGTATCAAACTAACTGTTATATAGTTGAAGTTAAAGGTAAAGAGTTTATTATAGACCCCGGCATGAATGCAACTAGTTGGGTTTTAAAAAATACTAAACATCCAATTGCTATTTTAAATACACATGGACATTTTGATCATGTTTGGTCAAATAAAGAGTTAAAAGAGAAACTAAATATTCCAATATATATTCCAAAAGATGATGAGTTTATGTTAAAAGATGACATATTTAAACAAGGAACACCTTCAAGTCAAGCAGATGTTTTAGTAGTAGGTGATCAAGAGTTTCACATAGAAGATATTAAAATAAAATATATTCATTTTCCAGGACACACTCCGGGATGTAGTGCTATACTAATAGGCGATACACTTTTTAGTGGTGATTTTATTTTTAAAGGCTCAATTGGTAGAGTAGACCTTCCTTATAGTAATCCTAAAGACATGTATAAAAGTATTGAAAAATTTTTATCTATAGAATATGACTGGACTATTCATGCAGGGCATGGAGAGCCAACATCTGTTTATGTTGAACAAAAAATAGCTCCTGCTTGGTTAAATGTAATATAAATTTTAACTATTGTTTAGGTAGCTTAGGTGGCTTAGGTGGTTCTTTTGCTTTTCTCTTAAGTATATGTTCTTCTAAAATAACTGCATGAAAAATACCTTCAAATATTTTTATCTCATTTATATTTGCTATTACTTTTATCTCTCTTTTTCTACTATTTTCAAATTTAGCCGTAGCTTCAAACTCTATTAAATCATTCAATTTTGCAGGGGCTAGAAATTGAGAACGAGAATCTATAACAATAAAGTTTGCTTCATTGACGGCAATTGCTGCAGCATAATCAGCTGCTCCAAAGATAAATCCGCTATGAATTAACCCTAAATCATCTAAAACCATATCTTGAGTGGTTTGTAAAGTTGTTTTTGAGTACCCAGAATCAAGTTCAATAATATTACCACAGAGGTTTATTTTAATTTTTTCATGAGTTTTTAAATCATTGTTTTTTTCATTCACTAAGTCATAAGATTCTAATTCATCTTCATCAGTACTATCAAAATTTTTGTTAATTGCACCCTCTTTTTCATACTCCTCTAAATCTATTTCTTCTAGCATTTTAAACTTCCTTAACTCTTTGGCTTGTGTATTTTAATATCGGTAAATTATTTTTTAAGTTTAATATAGATTCGTTTTGGGGCTGGGTAACCTTCTATTGTTAATTCTGGATTTTTTGGGTTTAGGAAATCACTTAGACTCTCTCCTAGTATCCACTTCGTTTTTCTCTGTTCATTGGTATCTGTTTTTTTTATTTCTAGTACTTCAAAAGAGCTAAATTTTGCTTTTTTACTCCAATTTTGCAATGCTTTGACTGTAGGAATAAAATAGATATTTGGTATTTTAGAGTAAGTTTTATCTGGAGAGAGTGAATACGGCTCATCACCATCGATCATAAAAGTATCTAAAATAACTTCACCATTTTTATTTAAAGCACTCCATAACTCTTTTAATGTTTTTACAGGATCTCCTCTATGATAAAGAACACCTAAACAAAAAAGCAGATCAAATTTGTGTTCATAAAAAGGGAGATGCTCAACACCTAAAAGTTCAAATTTTATAGCTGTTTTTGCAAAGTGATTAATGAAATCAAACTGCATTTTACAAAGTACACTAGGATCAAAACCAACTATTGTTTTTGGTTTATCTTTGAGCATACGAAAAAGATAATATCCATTATTGCACCCTATATCACCTATAATTTTGTCTTTAAGGTTAATGTATGGTTTTATGAGGTTATATTTTATAAAACTTTGCCATTCAGCATCGATGAATATATCAAAAACTTGAAAAGGTCCTTTTCTCCATGGTCGAAGTCCAATAGCACCTTGGTATATTTTGGTCATCTCTTCATCGCTTATGTTTTTACATGTGAGGGTTATTTTATCTTTTAGTTCCAAATAACAGTTTTGTATATTTGGCAGGTTATCTACAATAATTTTACGCTTTTTGTTATCTTTCCATTCAAAACATCTATTTTTTTCATATCTTATATTGTCTAAATTCATCGTTTTACTAGGTTTTTTACTCCATCTTTTATGTTCTGATACTCTATAACATTTTCATCACATTCCTTATGGTAGATTCCCATTCCATCGTAGTACTCTTTGCAATCATTATAGTATCTGTTGTCTAAACCTCTATCGTTGAAATAGAGGCAACCATTTAAAAAAAATGGTAAAATCAAGATTAATATTTTTTTCATGGTGATTATAATACCATTATGTTATTTAAACATTAATGAGGAAGAAAAAATGAGTAAAGTGCTGGACTATTTTAAAGAGATTACTGCAACACCGAGATGTAGTTTTAAAACTAGCATAATGCAAGAGAAGATAAAAAAAATAGCAAAAAACTTAGGGTATCTAGTAAGTGTCGATAGAAGTGGTAATGTGCTTTGTCAAAAAGGAGTACCAAAAGTTTGTTTGCAATCACATTATGACATGGTCTGTTTAGGTGATGTTGCAAATATAGAGTTAATTGAAAAAAATAGAGTTTTAAGTGCTAAAAACTCAACTTTAGGAGCAGACAACGGCATGGGAATGGCAATTATGTTTGCATGTATGGAGAAGTTTTGCAACCTAGAGTGTCTCTTTACAAATAATGAAGAGGTAGGACTTATAGGAGCTTCTTTTTATAGATGGTGGAGAGATAAAAAACTCTATAGCTAAAAATGCAAAAGTTATAGTATCTACCTCTAAGAAATTAAAACTTTATAATAGTAATTTGTGTATAAAAAGAGTAGAATACAAGAGAGAATATATAAAAAATGGGGCAAATATCGTCAAAGCACTACATGCTTTTTCTCAAGGAGTAAGAGGGTTTGATAAAAGCTTTAATATACCCTCTATTAGCATAAATCTTGGAGTAGTTTGCGTTGATGATGGAATTTTAAAAATTTATTGTTCTGCAAGAGCTATGAAAAATGAAGATTTAATAAATTTAGCAAATGAAACTAAGTCATTTTTTGAACTTATAGGATGCAAAACTTCACAAAGTAATTGGCATAAGCCTTGGCTACCAAATATTGGTAAATTTGCAAATATGGTAAAAAAAGAGATGTTAAAAGTTTATGGTGATGTAAGTTTTTGCACAATGCATGCGGGTTTAGAGAGTGGTGTTCTTATTCAAAGACAATCTAAGAAAATTGAAGCTATAACAATAGGACCTACTATAAGATTTCCTCACTCTTTAAGAGAAGAGTGTGATTTAGATTCGGTAGATAGAATTAGTTTAATCGTAGAAAGGATAATAGATGGCATTAATACAGTCCGCTAATATAGAGTTAGGAAAAGAGTTAAAACATTTTATATTGAAAGACGCTTTTTCAAATGAATTTAACTCTAGTGAAAATTTTGGTAAAGGTGGAATGATAATAGCAATTATGTGCAATCATTGCCCATACTCAAATGCTATTTGGAAGAGACTTCAAAAGGTGTCCGAGTTTGCAAAAAAACTTGATATTAATTGTGTTGCTATAAATCCAAATATACATCCCAACTATCCTGAAGATAGTCCAGCTCACATGAGTAGCAAAATAGAGGAGTTTGGTATTAAATTTCCTTATTTAGTTGATGATAAACAGATAGTTTCAAAACAACTAGAAGCAGTTTGCACTCCTGATATATTTTTATTTAATGAATCTGCTAAGCTCTATTATCATGGAAGATTAGATGATAATTGGCATGATGAATTAAGTGTTAAAGAAGAGGATTTAAGAGAAGCGGTTATATCTTTATTTGGCAAACAACCAGCACCAACTTTACAAGAAAATTCAAAAGGATGTTCTATAAAATGGATAGATACAGTGATGGGTTAAAAAAGTGAGTTTGTGAATATACTGTTATAAATATTTATTTTTAATAAGCTACTTATTAATATACTCCTAAGCTACTTTTAATAAATAGGAGAAAAAATGAAAAAAATAGTTATGTCAACAGTTGTTGCTGGAGTATTAGCAACAAATATAATGGCAGAAGTAAAACCATATATTGGTTTAAGTTTGCAAAGTTTTACTATAAACGGTTCTGGTATATCAGTTAAAGATAAAACAACAGGTGCTTCTGGTCCCGCACTATCATCGGATGATACTGGTGCTACTGTAGGATTAAATGGCGGTTTGCTTATTGGCGATAATGCAAAATTGAACTTTGAATATTTTTCAGAAAACAGTTCAGAATCACTTGAAACAACAGTAATGTCAATATCTTACAATTATAGTTTTAACAATCAAGGAATAAGAAGAGGATTTTATCTTGGTGCTGGACTCTCAAGCGTTAAAACAGAAATTGTAGATAA
>JAERRW010000075.1 GCA_016735235.1 Sulfurospirillum sp.
CAACATAACAGGAGATATTGATGAGCTTTATGAAGAAGCAAAAGCGATAGTTCAAAATGAGAAAAAATGTTCAATTAGCTATATTCAAAGACGACTTCAAATAGGCTACAATAGAGCCTCAAGAATAGTAGAACAGTTGGAGATTATGGGTATATTGTCTGCACAAAATTCAAAAGGACAAAGAGAGATACTTTGATATAAGTACACCTTTAGAGTATATTTTTTTAGGTTTACACACTCATTTTAAATAGACTTCTTTTTTGTTCAAAATACTTTTTAGTTTTTTTAATTTTATTCATAGCTTCTAGAGTCTGTTCTTTTTTATTGTCTAATATTTTTATAGCTTCACCTATAAGAGCCAAAGCTTCTTGTGCTTCTATTTTTGAATCAAAACTTGGTAACTCTTTGGTAAGAGACTTAATTTGTGTAATATTCTCTTCAACAATAGCAATTTTAAGATTATTTAACCACTGCATAACCAGTCTCTTCATTCCATGTGTTAAGAAGTACTCTTGTAACATTTATAACTTCATCTAATTTTTTAATATTATCATTTATGTTAGCCTCTGCTAAAAGTTGAATTTGGCGAGTATAAAGACCATTTAAATAGTGAGCAACATCGCCACTGTCATAATTAAGAGAGTTAATTAATTCTAAAAATATTGCGGTTGCTCTGTTAATCCAGTAAACTTTTTTCTCTCTATTTTCTGACTCAATAGACTTTTTCGCTTGAGAAGTAAATTTTAAAATTCCCTCGTATAGAATTTTTATTAATTTCTCTGGAGATTCTATTGACACATTATTTTGCGAATATGCTGCATACGCTAAATTTGACTTCATCTATTGCCCTTTTAATTATCTGTAAATGATTCTTGTATCATCATTGAGAGCGATTGAAATTGTGCATTGAGTTGACCTATTATACTATCGTATGCCATAAATCTTTTAGCCATTATGTCATATTTAGCATCAAGTCTAGCCGTCGTACTTTCTATCTCTTCTTCCAATAATTTTTTTTGATTTTCTAAACTTTGTTCAAAAAGGCTAAGAGTAGAATCACTACCAGATATTAAGTTGTCTAGCTTATCATTAAATGTTGAAAAGAAACCTAATGTAGACTCACTTTTTCCTTGTATTACACCTCCTGAAAAGCCAATACTAGAGAGTTTAGTCTCATCTCCTGATATTGTTATATCATCTCCTGAGGTACTTTCTAATATAAGATAAACATCACTAGAACTATCAAGTGTAACTTTTAATCCTGGAATATTTGCATCTTCTATTGCTTTCTTGAGTGCCATCCCTTTTTCTTTGGCAGTACCTGTTAAATTTACAACTATTTCAACACCATTTATAATAAAATCGCCGCTTGTAATATCTGTATTACCCGCACTTATTTTTGAAGTAGTTATTGCATTTTCTGTGACTGTTATTCCTTTAAAAAAGTTTTCAACACTATCTGGATCAGTTGCCAATTTTCCCTCTACAATCGATCTATTAAACACTAATATACCAGCACTATTTAATTCTATGCCATAGTCCACTAAGCTTTCCCCTTTACTATTAACCGATAGCAATTGTCTGTTTATCATAGATTTCATAGCTACTATTTCACTTGTGCCTTGAAATACTCCTGCTGATTCTGAGTCTGCATCATATTTTGTTGCTTCATTTAGATAACTTGTGAGTTCATTATATTTAGATACAAAAGCTTCTAAATTATTTATAATACTGCTAGTATCTTGTTTAATTACAGTATTGCTTTGACCTGTACTATTAAGAGTTATAGTTACTCCAACGATTAAATCATCAAAATTATTGGATGGGCGAGATACGGATATACCATTATAAAGAAATGAAGCATCACTTGCACTTTGCATTTTATCATTTGAAGTTACTGTTTTAAAGCTATCAAGTCCAAAATCATCTGCTAGATTACCGGTTACAGCTATTGTAGATTTATTGGAATCTAAAACCAATGCACCATCTACTATGGTTGAAGTTAGATCAGCTAATCCCAAGTCATTTATTTTGTCATTTATTTTGAGTATATCATCCCCATTTTCTATAGTTATAACATGTTTAGTTCCATCTACTTCAAATGTTAGTTTTTTGTCATTACTACCATTATAAACATATGATGAAGGATTAGCAGTGTGTGCATAGCTACTGCTTATGCCTAAATCATCAACAGCTGTACCTGTTGATGTGATTAAAATGCTTTGATCAGCTCCTGTGTCTTTGGATTTTAAAACCAATTTATACGGATCTTCTCCACCTACATTTAAAATTGAGGTAACAACTTGTCCATTTGTTTTATCAAAAATTTCATCTTTCAATTGAGTAATAGTTGTATTAGCAGTTATATCAATATTGTAGTCAATACCATCTACATGTATTGTGATAGTTTCATCGCCTGTAGCAAATGTAGATGTTTCACTAGAGAATTTCTTTGACTCCATAATGTCATGTGTTGCTAAATTGTTAACATCTATATTAAACTCTTGTATATTGACTCCAGATACTGCACTTACTCCAATGGAGTTCCCGCTCACTGAAGTTGTTCTTTTGAGGTAACTTAACTGATCCGATAAAGTACTTGTAGCACTTTTAAATCCGGCAGTTAGTGTTGTAAGTATTGATAAATCTGCCAACTTTTCGTTAGTATTAAGAATCTTATTGCTTATTGGTACAATTTGATTTTGCTCATCCACAGCACGAAGTTGTTCGATAATATCCCAATTAAGAGCACCATTACTGCCAAGCCCTATATTGCTTAATGAACCAGACATAATTTATCCTTTTGTATCAAAAATAGTTCCTATAATTTCTTGCATTCTTTGAGAAAGAAGCATCGCTTCTTCAGTCGGTATTTTTCTAATCATTTTACCAGTATTTTTTTCTATAACATTTATAAACATTATCCCTATCTCATCATTAAAAGCAAACTCCACATTTGTGTCTAATGTTTTCATATTGTCATTAAGTTTTTTTGCAACTTCAACTAACTGTTTTGCTGTCTCTTGCCCGCTTGTATTAGTATTGCTCGCTATGTCATTAGAGACCTCTAGCTTTCTTGTTTGAACTGGCGCTTTAATAGCAGACTCTACTCGCTTGCTTACTGAATTAAAAATCTCCATTTTGCTCTCCAATGTTTTTAAATACTCTTGTACATGTATATCGACAATAGTAAATTTTTTTTTAATACTTTTATATAGTTATTATTTGAATTAGTATAAAATTGCATTAAACAAACTAGGAGATAATAATTGAAAATTGCTTTAGTGTGCCAATCTGTTTTGTTAGAAAAATCTTTAAAAATATTTTTAAAAAATTATATTACATCTTACAAACAGTGTGATTTTGTTATATGCGATAGAAAAATTAAAATAGACAAACCATGTTTTTATATTTTACCAGAGGATTCGCATTTGGTTACACCTTTTTCTAAAAGCACTCTGTTGTTAAAAGTAGAGAATTTTTATAATGCTTTATCTGACAAAAAATCAGAAAAAAATCAGAAAAAAATTAGCAGTAAAGAGCTGGAAAAAAAGATTATAGAATTGACAGATAATTTTAAAAATAATTTAATAACTACAATAAAAGATTATTATGATAACTAAAAAAATAATAGCTGGAAAGTACAAAAACATGACAATAAATCTGCCATCACTTTATAGCACAAGAAGTACAAAATCAATAATCAAAGAATCTCTATTCAATACTTTGCAATTTGATGTAATAGATGAGTTTTTTGTTGAAGTTTTTTGTGGAAGTGGTTCTATTGGCTTAGAGGCCTTAAGTCGTGGTGCAAGTCATGCATATTTTTTTGAAAAAGATAGTAAAGCACATGTTGTGTTAAGAGAAAATTGTAGAAGAATTGCAAAAAATGAGACTACATGTATACATGGAGATAGCTTTAAAGAGTTTCCAAAATTTATTAACACATTAAAACAGAAAGCTTTTTTCTATTTTGATCCACCTTTTTCCATAAGAGATGACATGCAAAATATATATGAAAATACTTTTAAACTTATCAAAATAGTACCAAAGGAGCTTTCTCATATGATAGTAATAGAGCATATGAGTAGCCAAAAAATGCCAGATATTATAGGTAAACATGTAGTTAAAAAAATTAAGAAATTTGGAGAAAGCTCATTGACTTATTATGTTTAAATTTGCTTTTTATATAGATTGTGGAATAAAAATTGCTTTGATTTAACTAAAGATGAAGTTGGATTAAAGGAAAGTCATGCGATCTATAGGTACTTTTTTCTTATTACTGTTAATAGTAACACTACTAAAAGCAGAAAAAATTGGTGAAATTGCTAGTATTGTTGGTGTTAGAGAGAATCAAGTCATAGGTTATGGTCTAGTTGTAGGGCTTAGTGGCACAGGTGATGGTACTACTTCAGAGTTTACTATACGCTCCCTTTCAAATCTTCTTCAAACCGTTGGCGTAAAGATTGACCCAGATGATATAAAATCAAAAAATGTTGCAGCAGTTATGGTGACAGTCGCACTTCCTGCATTTGTAAGACAAGGCGATAAACTCAACACAACAGTCTCCTCCATAGGAGATGCTAAATCATTAGAGGGAGGGACTCTTTTGATGACAGCATTAAGAGGAGTTGACGGCAATATTTATGCACTCTCTCAAGGTTCTGTTACGATTGGCGGAAGAAATGGCAAAGAAAGCGGAACTAAAAACCACACAACAACAGGAACTATTTTTGATGGAGCGATTGTTGAAAAAGAGATATCTTATGACATATATAATCAAAATTTTGCAAATCTAAGTCTTAAAAAATCAAATTTTCAAACCGCAATTTCAATTCAAAAAGAGATTAATGATTTTTTTCAAGGAGATATTGCAGTAGCGATTGATTCTAGAACAATTAGGCTTACAAAACCCGATACTTTATCTATGGTAGAATTTTTAGCAAGTACACTTGAAGTAAATGTGCTTTACCAAAAAGAGCAAAAGATAATCATAAATGAGAAGACGGGGACTATTGTAGCTGGTATAGACATTAAAATTGATCCAGTTATTATAACCCATGGGGATATAACTGTAAAAATCTCTCCTCAAAAAGAGATCTCAGAAGAGATTCTAGAAGATGGAATAGACATGAAAAATGGTATTCATATAGGCACAAATGAAAATCTTTTAAATATGGAAGAGGACAAAATAACAGTTGGAAACTTGACAAGAGTACTCCACAAGCTAGGAGCAACACCTAAAGATATAATTTCTATCATAGAGGGCATTAAAAGAGCAGATGCCATGAGAGCTAAATTGGAGGTAATTTAATGATAGATAATACAATGACAATTATGAACACAATAAATATTCCTAAGGGTATAGATATAGAAAATAGCACAGATACTAAATTAAAAGAACAGACAGATAAATTTGAAGCTTTTTTTATAAAACAAGTTTTAGACATTTCACTAAAAAATGACAGTAAGCTTTTTGAAAAAGATGCTAGCGATAAGATATATAACTCCATGTATAATGATGCTATGAGTAATGCCTTAACTGGCAAGTTTGGTTTTAGTGAGATGTTGTTTAATTTTTTAAAGGAGGAGCGTTAAGGTTTTTTATTTTTAACCGATATATAAATAATAAATTAGTCTAATTTTACTAATAAAAAAGGTTAAAAATGATTTCAAAAGTACAGGTCAATACAGGGATCTATTTGCAAGGTACAAACTCTAAAGACAAAAAAGAGTTTTCGCCTATAAGCAAAACAAAAGAAATAGACAAAGCCGAATCTTTAAAACTGCAGATTCAAGATGGTAGCTATGAAGTAGATACACAAAAAACTGCAGAAGTTATAGTGAAGGATTTGATCTAAGTTCTAAAAAAAGGACAAATTATGTTATCACACTATCTTAAAACTTCCATTGAGGATATAGAGAATTTAATAGAGTTGACAAATAAAGATATTTTGGACATAAAAGAAGCAAAGCACGAATCTATCTTTAATAGAACAAAAATAAAGAGTGATTTAGTTAAGACTTTTGAGAATAAAAAGTTAATGCTTGATAATGAGCTTATAAAATTAGTAAAAAATAGCGGTAACAAGCCTCTTGAAGAGGTACTAGATGATGCACAACATAAAATGTTAGAAAAGATGAAAGATAAACTCTTTGCACTTAAGAAAAAAAATAAAAAGTATGCAAGATTTGTAGTAACAGTAAGTGAGTTTTATAACTCTCTACTTGATAATGTTTTCCCAAGAGATGTAGAAGGCTATAAAAAGCTAGACCACAAACCAGCATCTCTGCTAAAAATAAGAGCCTAGTCATGAGTATTTTTGGTACACTAAACACTGGCGTATCTGGACTTAGAGCATCAGAGATAGCAATCGCAACTACTAGTCATAATATAGCAAATGCAAATAACGAATACTACACAAGACAACGTGTGGTTAATCAAGCGAATAAATCTTTTGGTGCAATACCGGGAGATTTAGGTGCAGGAGTTAAAGTAACAACTATAGTAAGAATTCATAATGAACTTGTATTTGGTCGGCTAAGAGATAGCTCAAATTCACTTTCATATGATCAATTTAAAAAATCATCACTCGAAGAGGTAGCAAGATATTTACCAGACCTAGAAGATGCTGGACTTGGTCAAGATATAAAAAATTATTTCTCTTCATGGAATGATTTAGCTTCAAATTCAGATGATCCCTCACAGAAGATAATGTTAGTAAACAATTCTGCAACCTTAGCAAATAATATTAAAAATACAAGAGAAAATATAAGAACTCTTCAAAGCTCTATTAATGATCAGCTAAAGATAAATGTTGATGAAATAAACTCTATAGGCAAACAAATAGCAGACTTAAACAAAGGAATAGATCAAGTTGAAGCTATAAATCCTAATAGAGCTAATGACCTTAGAGATCAAAGAGACAGGCTAGAGATGACTCTTAGCGATCTTTTAAATGTATCTGTTTTTAAAGGCAATGCAGAATCAAACAATGCTATAGATTCTAATTTAATAGATCATAGTACCGATTACAGCATAAATGTAGCTGGACACTCTTTTGTAGATGGCACAACATTTCAACCATTAGAGATCAATAACACCTACAATCCAAGTGGCTTTTACTCGGTGTATTCAAAATCAAAAGATGGCTCAACAACAGACATAACAGATAAATTAACAGGCGGAAAAGTTGGAGCAATGCTTGAACTTAGAGGAAATAAGATTGATGCCGCTTCACCAAATGGATACCCAAGCAATGGAACTTTGCAAGGCTATATTGATGATTTAGATAGTTTTGCAAAAACCTTTATTGAACAGACTAATAGTGTATATGCAAAAAGTGCACAAGAGAGTATGTCTTCTTTGTTTAATGAAGGACTAAAAGACAACATGCCATTAAGTGAATATAGTGAAAGCATAAATACGGGAACTTTTAATGTAATTGTTTATGATAAACAAGGCAATGAGGTTGCGAGAAAACCTATAAATATAAATTCAGATACTACCATGAATGATAGCTCATCAGGCACGAGTGTGGTCGATCAGTTTAATGCAAACACAGATGACAACAGTGATAATAACTCGCAAAATGATGTTGATGACTATTTTGAAGCTACTTATAGTGATGGTGTGTTGTCTTTTAATACAAAAGATAGCTTATCGGGGTATACTATAGCAGTAGAAGATAATGGAACAAACTTTGCTGGGGCTACGGGTTTGAGTCCATTTTTAAAAGGAAATAGTGCCTCAAATATTGATGTAGTTTCTAAGTACAAAGATGATCCTGCATCTATGAATGCAAATAGCTCGCCAGTATCAGGAAATAATGATGTTGCAAATGATATGGTTCAAATGCAATATAAAGAGTTTAGTTTTCACAGATCTAATGGCACTGTTGTAACAGAGAGTGTAGAAGGATTTTATAGATTTATCACAACAAATATTTCTACTGACGGAGAGTCTGCAAATAGGAGCCATGAAACAAGTAGTGCACTTTTTAATACAGTAAATGCAGAGTTTCAATCAATAAGCGGTGTAAGTACTGATGAAGAGTTGGTAGATTTAATGAAGTTCCAAGCTTCGTATGGAGCAAATGCAAAAGTTATAACTACTATTGATCAAATGCTCGATACTCTTTTAGGATTAAAAGCTTAGTGAGATTTCCTTTTTTTAGTGTTATTGTGCTTGTGAGTATATTTTTTTTCTGTTTTATTGGAGTAAATATCTATTCAGGATTAGCATACGAGCTGAATCCTAAAGCGATACTTTTATCACCATCATGGGAGTATCCTTTGGGAACAGATAGGTTGGGTAGAGATCTATTGGCTAGAATTTTACAAGGCGGTAAGATATCTTTAACTATTGGTTTTGTTAGCGCTATTGTAACTAGCTTGTTTGGTCTTATTGTAGGGGTAAGTGCTGGTTTTTTTAAAGGAAAAACAGATAGAACTATTATAGTTTTAATTGACCTGTTTTTGACATTTCCAACTTTTTTCTTACTTTTAGCACTTATTAGCTACATTAATGCTTCTCTTTGGGTTATTATTATTGTTATATCAATTACGGGCTGGATGAGTATGGCTAGAATGATAAGAAGTGAAAGTTTTGCTATATCAAATGCACCTTTTATAAAAATTCTAAAAATTGGAAAAGTGAACTCTCTTAAAATTATACTAAAATATTTTACTCCAATTCTCGCACCTATTTTTTTTATTAGCTTTACTCTAGGTGTAAGTGGAGCTATTTTAGCAGAAAGTGGTCTTAGCTTTTTAGGTATTGGTATAAATTCTCCACAGATAAGCTGGGGGACAATTTTAAGTGAAGGAAAAGAGGTTATGGATATAGCTTGGTGGCTTAGCTTTTTTCCTGGACTTATGATTTTTATAGTAACATACTCTTTAATAAATATTTCTGATTATCTGCAGACTAAAACAGATTCAAAAGAGCAACATGTACAATAATATTGCTAAACTTTTAAACAAAGAGATACTTCAAAGAGACACCACAGAGGAGTTAAGTCATGAGAAACCAGACCCTCTTATGGTTGCAAAAAAATATAGTGATGAATATATCTCTTTAATGTGTGCACTGTTCTCTTATGGAAATGCGAAATTAATTGTAAAGTTTTTAAATAGTTTAGATTTTTCTCTTTTAGACAATGGTGAAGATGTACCAAAGAAGTACTATTATAGATTTCAATCAAATCAAGATGTCGCAGAGCTTTTCAAGACAACGAGGCTTCTTAAAAAATTAACCTCAATTGAAGATAAATTTTATGAAGGATACAGCAATAAGAATAGTGTTATGGACGGATTAGTCTCTATTATCTCTTTTATGTACGACTTAAACCCATATCGTTCTCGTAGTTATGAGTTTTTATTGGGTAAAATTCCTACACATAAAACAAATTCAGCATACAAAAGATGGCACTTATATCTTAGATGGATGGTAAGATACGACAACTTAGACATGGGGCTTTGGACAAGTGTTAAAAAAGAGCATTTACTCGCACCACTCGACACTCACACATTTAAAATTGGTCAGAAATTGGGATTAATAAAAAGAAAAACTTAT
>JAERRW010000008.1 GCA_016735235.1 Sulfurospirillum sp.
ATAAAAGCAGAAGCTATATCAAATAAACTTGCTATAAAAGAGATACAAATAGTAGTTAGCTACATGCAAAAAAAACATAAAAATTTTTTTGTGTCATTACTATCTCTTCATTTACTAATTCTAGATCTTTTGTCTTGATATTATTTATTTTTATATCGAAATTGTGTATCTCAAATTCTCTTCTTTTTTTTATGTCATCTAAAATTTTTTTATGTTTTTCTTGCATGTGGCTAACTACTATTTGTACCTCTTTTATAGCAAGTTTATTTGATATGGCTTCTGCTTTTATCTCTAAAAAATTGTTTGTATTTTTAGGAATGCTTATCTCTGTAATTCCTGATACTCTATTTTTTGTATTTTCAAGCATATCTATATACAAAGTATTTAATGACATTGATAATTGATTTGTATCATCAAGTAATCTTTCATTATTATTATTATTATTATTATTATTATTATTATATTTTCCAATCTCAACTAATGCTTTAGCTTCATAAACTGGTGTTTGCATGTAAGAGTAAACTATAGCTCCTAAGGTGACTACACATGTAAAGATAACTACTATCCATCTGTTTTTTTGAATAGTTTTAAATAACTCCATTAAATCTATTTCGTCTTCTTCTATGTATTTTCTATTTTCATCCATTTGCACTAACCTTTAATTATTTTGAATCTACTTCTTTTAAAAAAACTGGAAATCTAGGCTTTTTGTATTTAGTTAATCCTTGATGTTTAAAACTTATCATAACTCCAATTTTTGGTGGGTTATCTCTTAGTTCGTCGCTAAGTCCACTTCCTATATTTATAATTTTTTCATTTTTTAATTTACATTTTAAAGAACCTACAGAATTTTCATATTTTCCTTTACCTTTATTGTAGCCTACAATTTCGCACTCTTGAGTATTAAAACTTTTTACTTTTAAAGCCTTTGAGCTTCTTTTATTTATGTATGATGTATTTGCGTCTCTTATGACAACACCTTCTCCGCCTTTAGCTTCTATCTCTTTTAAAAAGGTTTCTAGATGGTTTTTATCTATGCATGATATTTGTTCTAAAATTTTGATATATTTGTTTGGATTATTCTTTAAATAAATTTCTAAAACTTTAAGTCTTTTTTGCAATCCACCTTTTTGATGTGGAACTTCAAAAATATTGTAAGTCAATTCACCCCAAGCAGAATGTGGTGTCTGTCTTCTTACAATTCCTGAAATATTATCAAAATTATCTCGTTTGCTCCAAAGTTCTCCGTCTATTTCAAATGGTGGAAAATCTTTGGTAAACCATGCTGGAGTTTTAAATACATTTCCACCACGAGACACAAGCTTTTTGCCATCCCAGTATGCTCTGACACCATCTAGCTTTTCACTCATTAGCCAACCAGATACATTTATGTCATCATTATATGTTTTTAGCAATAGCAGATTAGGCTTATTTGCAAACAAGAAAAATGGTAAAAATAAAATTATTAAATATCTAAATACTATCATATGTAACTTTTTATAATAAAATCAAGATTTAATATAAACCTTGCATGTGCTTATTTTAAACACTCGCCGAGAATTATATTTTCTCTATTTTTCTCAATAGTTTTTTTACCTATACCTTTGATTTTCACTAAATCATCTATAGATTTAAAACAACCATTTTTATCTCTATAAGTGACTATATCTATCGCTTTTTTATCTCCTATGCCTTTTAGGCTTGCAAACTCTTCTTTATTTGCATTATTAATATCAACACTTGCAAATAAAAAACTCGCAAACAGTAGAACCGATAACAATATTCTCATATTTATCTCTCCTTAAGTTTAAAATGTAATTTTATCTAAAATTTATTAAATACTACTTTAAGGTATTTTTTTATTGTTTTCATGATAATCCTCTATTTTGTAATTTTTTCTTCAATATTATTTTGCTCTCTTCAACTCCGGGTTGTCCATAGGCATCGACTCCTATCATTTGGGCTACTAAAGAGGTTAATAATTCATAATAAAATATAAATTTACCAAGATTTTCCTCATTAATGCACTCTAGCTCTATAGTGTCTACAGGAATATCGCCTTTATTTACTAAAGTTTCTATAA
Organism: Sulfurospirillum sp.; assembly: GCA_016735235.1. Classification (GTDB taxonomy): domain Bacteria; phylum Campylobacterota; class Campylobacteria; order Campylobacterales; family Sulfurospirillaceae; genus Sulfurospirillum_A. The sequence continues at coordinate 2,084 of JAERRW010000008.1, forward strand.
TTGAATCTGCTTGAAAATTTATGAGCGAATTAAAAGAGAGTCCATTAATGCTATTCATACTCTCTAGTTTTTCTAAATTTATGTCTGGTATGCTTATGTCGTAGTTAAAATTCTTAATTTTTAGTACTGTTACACTTTTATCTCTAAGCCCATCTACTATAAGTTGCAAAAATGAGTGTTGATCTTTTGGCCCTATGATACCAACGGGAGTAAGTCCCACATTAAAGCTACTTTTTAACTGTTTTTTACCCAAACTCTCACCCCAAAGCTGGACATACCACTCAATAAAATATTTAAAACTTTCACTATATGCAAAAAGTGTATTTATGTTGTATTTCATAGAGTTTTTTGCATAATAGGTTGCTTTTTCAAGAAGTATCTCTTTGATGTATCCATTTTCAAAAAAACTATTTTTTATCTGTTTTGCACCATGTAAAAGGGCTTTTATATCAACTTCAATAAGCGATAACGGAGTTAGTCCCACAGCAGATAAAACAGAAAATCTTCCACCTACATTTTTAGGAATATATAAACAAAATGACTTTTTTGATTTTGCATGTTCTTCAAGTAGACTTCCTTTGTCTGTTATGTAAGTAAATCTATAATCTTCGCTTATTTTCTTTTCTTTTAAAAGTCCTAAAATGTATTTATATATGGCTGTTGTCTCTGTTGTGGTTCCAGATTTACTTATCATAAAAAAGTGTGTTTTTTTAAAATTAACTTTTTTTAATTCTGTTTTTATAGCAATAGGATCTGTGCTCTCTAAAAAGTGTATTTTTTTTGTAAAATCTTTTTTGCTTTTAAGTGTTCTATATATTGCTTTAAGTCCAAGTGAACTTCCACCGATTCCCATTATGACTAAGTGTTCTATCTCTCTATTTTTTGAATTAAAATCTTTTTTATACTCCTCAAGATAGTCTAAATTTTGTTCTGGCAAGTTGTAGTATCCGATACTTTTTTTCTCTTTACATATTGTTTCAAATACACCAAACTCTGGTTTAATGTTAAAAAAAAGTCTATTTGTCATAATTTTTTGCTTTTAATATTAATCTATTTAGATTCTTTTCATACTCTTTCATTTTTATTTTACATGTAGATTCAAAACGAGTAACCAAAACGGGAGTTGTGTTGCTAGCTCTTACAAGACCCCAGCCATCATTAAATATAACTCTAACTCCATCTACATCAATAATCTTCTTTATATGAGGAAAATTCTTTGGAGGATTTTGTAGTAACTTCTTTAATCTATCAATAAGAATAAATTTTTCTTCGTCAGTAGTTTCTATTTTTATCTCTTCTGTTGAGTAGACTTTAGGGAGTTCTTCTACTCTTTTATCTACATGTAAACCATTTTTTATAAGCTCTATAATACGCAAAGTTGCATATATGGCATCGTCATAGCCAAAATATCTATCATTGAAAAATAGATGTCCGCTTACTTCTGCTCCCAAGTCCGCATTTACTTCAATAATTTTAGTTTTTATATTGCTATGTCCTGTTTTGTACATGTAAGCGGTTCCATACTCATTTATAGTATCGTACATCACTTGTGAACATTTTACTTCACCAACTACTACGGGGTTTTTCATGGTTTCACTAAAAAGAATTGCTAAAATGTCGCCCTTGACACTGTTTTTTTTTGTTAAAAATGCAATTCTATCAGCATCTCCATCATAAGCAAACCCATACTTAAACTCACCCTCTAACTCTTTTTTTATATCTATTAAATTTTTCTCAACAGTAGGGTCGGGGTGATGATTTGGAAAAGTTCCATCGGGCTCAACAAATAGACCTTTACATGTAAATCCCAATCTTTTAAAAATTTGCGGTGCCACAACTCCAGCAACACCATTTCCGCAGTCATATACAAAACTCTTATCAAAACCTTTTAAATGCTCAAACTCTTTTACTAAAAAATCAATATACCTATCTTTAGCATTAATTGTTTTACATGTAGTGTTATCTTCTATATGAAAATCTAGGTTTTTTGCTATAACTCTTCCAAGAGCATATATATCTTCACCAAAAAATGGCTTTTTATCTATAGTTATTTTGAAACCATTATATTCACTTGGATTATGTGAGCCTGTTATCATCACTGAAGCATCTTGAGTTACTCCATCAAACTCATTATAATTTGTAAAATAGTTTACGGGAGTTGCTGTAAGTCCCATGTTTAAAACTTTACAACCAGCTTTGTTAAAACCGCTAGTTAAATAATCACAAAGTTTAGGAGAGTGATCTCTTGCATCATACCCAAGTGCCACAATACTGCCTATTTTCTTGACATGTAACCCTAAAAAATATCCTATAAGTTTTGTTGTTTTTTCATTTAACTCTTTTTCATAAATACCGCGTATGTCGTACTCTCTATATATGTTCATTTAAAATCTCCTCAAAACTTGTAAATTATATCAATTATGCAACTTTTTTTATATGAAATTTATTAAAAAGTTCGTTTTTAATATATAATTTTTTTTCACTAAAACAATAAAAATAATCTTCATCATTATAAATAAGATTTAATAAATCTATATTATACTCTTCTTTTACAAGAATAACAGTTGTAAAATTATCCATATAAAAACTTAAGGGTCTAACAAACTTTAGAGTTTATTTTGTCTTAATTCTTTTATCATAATATTTTATTAATCTTTGATTTGTAGTTCTATCAAGTTCTTTCCAGTTTTGCATGTCTAAAACATTATGCTTCATATTGACATGTTATCTAAAAAATTCTATGTTTTTTATAAGGTGGATTTTTAATTACAGCCAGATATCTAACGACTGTAGTGAGTGAATAAGTCGCCGCTAGGCTACTTATTCACTCCACTTACTTGTTGTACATATCTACATTAAAGTGTGTTTTACAAACTCAATAATCTTTGTATTTCTTAAATCAATATATGCTTTTACTTCATCAATATCTGTCCAATTTATTTTAGATTCGTTGATTTCATTTTGTGACATTAATGGAGCTTGAGTAAACTCACTCATCTTGTCATCAACACCTTTCTTGCCTTTTCTTGAGTTAGAAGATACTGTATCAATAACTAGATTTCCGATAGAATGTAAATAGTTTTCTTTAAAATCATCATCAAAATCTAAAGATTTTGTTTTTTGTGCTGTTATATGTTCTATACTCAGCTTTTCTCTTTTATTAGTAGAAAAATAATTTTCTAAAGTTAATATTGGATATGTAACCCTCCCCAAAAACCATACCACCTAAAACAGAATAATTTTGATAAAATAAATCAGGAGAGTTCATGCGAAAGAGTAAATTTACAGACAAGCAAATTGTTGAGATTTATCCCGTCCCCATATGCCAAGACCACTTAAACCAACATATATATATATAAAGAGTGTAACTTTCCTCAAAGTGTCATATTTGCGTTTAAATTTAATATCATTCAATCTATTCCATCATATATAAAAAGATTGCCAGAGTTGCCAGAACTTTTCGCAGACCAGGGAGAAGTGTCAGATGTCATATAGTTTGTTGCAGAATAGGCATTATGAGTATTAGCTAATGTCTTTTAAGTTTCTTCCCAAACTTTATTATTCTGTGAATATGTTTGTACTGAAAATTGTTTAGTCTCATGTGACATGAAAAGCTAAACAAAAATATATTTCCACAATATGCTGGATCTGCATGATTAAATTCTGTATGATCTAGTATCCATTTATCTATAAGAAACTTAATTTTATTTTAAACACAGGAAGGCTCACTGAAAGGTCAAATATTATTAATGAAAGATTATATATTATTTCAACGTGTATAATTTATTTCTTTTACATTTGTCATATTATTTGTATTGTATATATTGTATATAATCACACAGGACCTAATTGAAAAACAGCCTCGCTGAATTTTATATCCTCCACTGTCTCTATTACTATTGAAATAAATAAATAAATAATAAATAAATAAACTATCTGTTTATGGATAATAGATGTCTTTCTTTCCTTTTTATGTATAACAATCCAATGTCTAATTATATAAAGCAGATAGCTGTCAGAAATAGTTGAAAAACGTTGAACAGAAGACCACTTCTGCAGAGATTCTGGGCATCTAAAAGCTAACCCCAAAGGCACTGATTGGGAATTAATATATAATAAAATCCTCCACTGTCTCTATTACTAATTGGAAGCCAAAATAAAGATGTACATTTATATCACAAGAACGTTTGCCATTTGGT
>JAERRW010000105.1 GCA_016735235.1 Sulfurospirillum sp.
GTGGGTCTTGATGATAGCCTTGAGTCATCTCTTTAAAAGCTTCAAATACTCTATGAGGTGTTTTTACTAAACCTTTTCGATTAGTATCTTCGCCTATAATTTCCAATATGGTTTTTACCGCTTTTTTAAACTTTTCTTGTTCATTTATCATATTATATTCTCTAATTTAATTTACTATCATAACTCTTCAGGATAGATATTATATCGAAATATCACTAAAGACAACACATTATGAGCCTTTTATGGAGCTTATAAATTTAGATGCTATAATTCTAGTCAAAGGTATTCGTTTATGATGCGAATCTGCCTCTGGTCCATAAGAATGCGGTGCTTAACAGCTAGACATTAGATAAATAAGATAGGGGTATCAAAATGAAATTATATAAATTTAGAGCTTTAGGAGATTGTAAAGATTTTGAAAGAATTGAAGATATTATAGACAATGGATTTTATTGCAATGACTTTTTAAGATTTAATGATATGAATGAAGGTGTTTACAAAAATAATTCTACTAACAAAGATATCACTTTAAAAGGAAAACTATACTATAAAACTTGTTCTTTCTCTGGAGAAAAAGCATTAAAAAGTGAATTAATGTGGGGACATTATGCCAATGCAGGAAAAGGTGTTGTTATTGAAATAAATATCGAGAATTGTGAAAATATTGAAAGTGTCGAGTATGGTAATATATGCGATTATGATAATATAAAAGACATTCTTAGAAATAAATCAAATGAGTGGAGTTATGAAGATGAATATAGATACATGTTAACGGACGAAACTTGTAATAAAATTAAAATAGGAACTATTAAGAAAATTCATTTTGGTAGACCTTATAAGCATTTATCAAATTATCGTAATATTATAAAAAATCATAAACCTTTAAGTGATTATCTTGACTTAAAGACACAGTTAGAAGATCTTTGTGAGGAAAAAGGTATATGTTGCGAAGATTTTAACTTTAGTTGATATGTTAAAATATAAATATCACTTAAAACTAAAGGTATCAAAAGAGATCAAAGGCTATCAAGCTCGCTCTTAATATTATAGAGTTTATTAAAGATGAACTCTATAAAACTCAAAAAAATAGAAATTATACTAACATGTGATAACAATAAATACTAATAATTAAAGAGAGTAATAGTGCTATTTTGTAGCATTCTACTCCTAAATATTCTTTGCTTGAAATTTATAGAAGTATAGATAATGAATATGGTGCGGATGAGAGGACTTGAACCTCCACGCCTTGCGGCACCAGATCCTAAGTCTGGCGTGTCTACCAATTCCACCACATCCGCATAAAATGGCACTCCCTACACGATTCGAACGTGTGACCTACGCCTTAGAAGGGCGTTGCTCTATCCAGCTGAGCTAAGGAAGCATCTAAAAAATGGTGCGCCCGACAGGAGTCGAACCTACAACCTACGGATCCGAAGTCCGTTGCTCTATCCAATTGAGCCACAGGCGCTAACCCGAGAATTATGGGGTAAGTGATGGGGATTGAACCCACGGCCTCTAGAACCACAACCTAGCGCTCTAACCAACTGAGCTACACCTACCATGTTTAATTTTTAACAAATGGTCGGGGTGAAAGGATTCGAACCTTCGACCCCCTGGTCCCAAACCAGGTACGCTACCAGACTGCGCTACACCCCGCTATTGTTAAAGGCTAAAATTTTACCCAAATTATTTTTCTTTGTCAAGGTAAATTTATTTTTTTGAGAACTCTACTAAGCCCTCTAATGGGGAACTAGCAGTTGCAAAAGGTCTTTTTGCAATCCTTCCTGCTAAAAAGCTATTGCGTCCTGCTATTACTGCATGTCTCATTGCTTTAGCCATTAAAATTGGATTACTCGCTTGTGCTATTGCAGTATTTGTTAAAACACCATCAGCACCTATTTCCATAGCTATCGAGGCATCGCTTGCACATCCTATTCCTGCATCAACTATAACAGGTATATTTACAGCTTCTTTAATAAAAAGAATATTATATCTATTTTGAATCCCAAGCCCACTTCCGATAGGAGAAGCAAGAGGCATTATTGCATGACTGCCAGCATCTTCTAATCTTTTTGCCATGATTGGATCATCATTAGTGTATGTCATGATACTAAAACCATCGCTAGCTAATACTTCACAAGCTTTTAGGGTTTCCATTGTGTCTGGGTATAGAGTTTTTGCGGTATCTCCAATTACTTCTAATTTTATTAAACTTAATCCTGTGGCGTCTCTTACCATTCTAAAAAGTGCTATAGCATCTTTTGCCGTTGTACAACCTGCACTATTAGGAAGAAGTTGAATATCTGTATCTTTAAAATAATCCATAAGATTCTCTTCATTGGAATTTGTAATATTTATTCTTCTTACCGCTACTGTTATTAACTGTGCTCCACTCTCTATAGTGGCATCTCTAGTTGTTTGAAAATTAGAATACTTTCCACTTCCTACTATTAGTCTACTATTGAAATCTATATCGCCTACTTTTAAAATATCGTTGCTCATTATTTTTCCTTCCATGTCTCTATTTTAACTATCAAGTATATCTATTATTGTCTTAGGTAAAAGTTTATGCTCTAGTGCATGTATCTTTTTTTCAAACTCTTCAAAACTCATATTGTCAATTTTTTTAAAGCACTCTTGAGTTATAATTTCACCTCCATCAAGCTTTTCATTTACATGATGAATACTAATGCCTCCTACTTTCATACCAGAGTTATAGCTCTCTTCTATAGCATTAGCTCCTTTAAAAAGAGGCAATAAAGATGGATGAAGATTTATTGCATTTATGTTTTGAGTAAATTCAGAAGTCAAGATTCTCATAAATCCAGCTAAAACTACAAGTTCTGCCCCGCTTTTTTTAATAATCTCTACAATTTTTTTATCAAAACTCTCTCTGCTTGAAAAATTTTTATGCTCTATAATATTAGTTGATAAACCATATTTTTTTGCTCTTTGAATACCATAAGCATTTTTTCTGTCCGATATAAGACATGAGATTTCAATCTTACATGTAGAGAATCTTTTGTCATGAACTTTTTTTAAAATATTTTCTAAATTAGAACCAGAACCACTAAAAAGAACTGCTATTTTTTTTACAACCATTTTATGCTTTTACATAAATCTTCTGGAGTCATTCCAAAGTTTGAACATTTGCATTTAGATGCTGCTTTTGTGTGTGCTAACGAAGCACTAAGAGATGCTTCTAGTAGCGAGTAGTTTTGTGCTATGAGTGAGGCTATCATGCCTGAGAGAACATCTCCACTGCCACCTTTAGACAATTTTGCAGTGCCAAATGTATTGACATAGAGTTTATCAGCTTTTGCGATGATAGTATTTGCACCTTTTAAAACCAATACAGCTTTGGGGTATTTTTTTGAAAATTCTCTTGCCCATTTAAATCTATTTGCTTGAATTTCATTTGTATCTATATTTGCAATATCTAAAATTTTTAAAAGCATAGCAAACTCTTTTGGATGAGGAGTCAATACAACATCTTCTTTTTTATTTAAAATATCTTTTATAATTTTATTATGCAACAAATCGGCATCTATTACCAAAGGTTTTGCATGTGAAAACAAAAAATGGTGAATTTTTTTATCTTTATAAATACTCCCAAGCCCCATGCCCACAACAACAACACTGAAGTTTTTTGGAAGAATTTTACTACTCATAATACTAAATGGCATATTATCTATATTTTTACCAGCCACTGTTACAACTCCAGCACCGAAGTTAAAAGCGGCCATAGCACTAAATCTACTTGCACCTTTTTTCTCTCCACTTATAGCCACAACATGACCAAAATCACCTTTATTTACAACTTTTCTTTCTCTAAAAGGGAGTTTCATGTCAAACTCTTCAAGCAAAAAACTACTCTCTTTTGTTTCATAATTTACTCTACTAATGCCAAGATTTGCAACTTTAATTTTACCAACATACTCTTTTGCATTATCACTAAACAAAGACTCTTTTAAAGCTCCCATGGTAACTGTTATGTCAGCTTTAAAGCATATTGAATTTATATTGCCTTTGTGGTCTATGCCAGTAGGAATATCACATGCTATTTTTTTAGTATTTTGAGAATTTAACTCTTCTATAATTAGAAAAATATTTCTACTTAAATTTCTAACTAAACCAGAACCAAATAGAGCATCTACATATAGATCCGCTTTAATAATATTTGTAACAATCTTCACATGTACCGCTTTAAGTCTTTTTAGTTGAAGTGTTGCCATTTTTGACTTAAGAGTTAGAGGAATATATACAGATACATGTAACTCTTTTGCAAGAATTCTAGCAGCAGCTATTCCATCTGCTCCATTATTGCCAGAACCACAAACAAAAAGAATTTTTTCATCTTTTTTAGTATTTTTTCTAACCTCATTTGCAAGGGCTGTTGCAGCTTGTTCCATCAAAATATCTTCATTTAGGTATAGTTTTTCGTAACATCTTTTATCTAATTTATTTACCTCTTTAAATATTTTTTGCATCATCTCTTCCTATAACTAAGAGCTTCTAAAATATGTTCTTTTTTTATTTTGTTACTCTCATCTATGTCTGCTATTGTTCTTGCTATAGACTCTATTTTATGTACACTTCTATGGCTAAGACTAAATTGTAATGAGGCTTTTTCAAGTATATTAGCAGATGCATCATCTAAGTTTTTTATCTTTTGTAACTCTTTTTCACTTAGTTTTGCATTAAGCTCAACTTGTCCTCGTTTTTTTTGAAACACAAAAGCTTTTAGAACACTATCAAACATTTCATTTGAATTTTTATCACTTTTTGATTCATAATCTTCACTCATCTGTATGTACATGTCTAATCTATCCATTAAAGGTTCGGATACTCTACTTGTATACCGTTTAATTTCAAGATCATTACACCTACACTCTTTAGATGAAGAGAGTAGATTACCGCAAGGACAAGGATTTTGTGCGGCTGCAAAAAGAAATTTTGTTTCATATTTTACCTTTGAGTTTACCCTTGAGATTAAAATTTGATTATCTTCAAGAGGCTCACGAAGAGCTTCTAAGACGGACTTTGAGAAGTGAGGAAATTCATCAAAAAAAAGTATGCCGTTATGCGCTAAAGCACTCTCTCCTGCCATAGCCTTTGAGCTTCCTCCGCCAAAAATACTTGGTTTAGATGAGCTATGATGAGGATTTCTAAAGGCTCTTTTTGCATTTAACTCCTCTTCTCCTCCACTCATGCAATTATATGCATTCGATTGGAGCATCTCTTTCATACTCATAGGTGGCATTATATGACGAAGTCTTTTTATGCTCATGCTTTTTCCACAACCCGGACTACCTTCTAAAAGAATATTGTGCATGCCAGCGGCACTAATAATCATAGCCCTTTTTACTCTACTTTGACCCTTTACATCTATAAAATCTAATTCAAAATCTTTCTCATAAAAATATTTTTTATTCTCTATTTCTATCATATTTTTATAGGCAAAATTCTCTACATGTAGATAATCTTTATCACTTTTTATAAACTCAATTGCTTCATTTAAACTATCTGCTCCAAAAACATGTACATTTGGAATTTGATTTATCTTATTTGCTATATCTTTAGGGACTATGACTTTTAAAAATTTCTCCTGTGAAGCAAGTGAGAGAATAATAGGAAAAATTGAAGAGGTAGATTTTACATTACCATCAAGTCCTAATTCACCAAAAACATAGAAGTCATCACATGTAAAGCTCTCTTTTTGCATGTATAAAAGAAGTGCTATTCCTAAGTCAAAATGACTCCCTTTTTTTTGAAGATCACTAGGAGACATGCTAACAGTTATTTTTTGTGCAGGAAATTTATATTTAATATCCATAAGTGCAGATTTTATGCGTTCTTTAGACTCTTGAATAGATTGATTTGCCATACCTACTATAGAGAATCCTGGCAATGCTCTTACAAATGCTGATTCTACATTGACTTTTAAAGCCCTATTGTCCGACAAAGTAGCACAGAGAAATTTTTTAGTAGTTTTACTCAAATCACTTCTCCTTTTTTGTCTTCTTTTTCCACTCTTTTTCAAATTTTTTTCGTTTTAGATATGAAAGTTTCTCTATAAAAAGATGCCCTTCAAGATGGTCTAATTCATGTTGAAAAGCTATAGCCATTAATCCGTCTAAGTTTTTCTCTATCATATTGCCATTTTTATTAAAATATCTTACTTTTATACTCTTTTTTCTTGTTATGTCTTCATGTACATCAGGAACACTTAAGCACCCTTCTTGGTAAGTTGTATCGCCATGAGCCTCTAGTATTATAGGGTTTATAATCTCTTCTATTATCTGTCCTTCATTTTCATCATCAACACTTATAATTACTACATTTTTTGCTACTCCTATTTGAATAGCGGCTAAACCTATACCATTATGTTGCAACATTGTTTCTTTCATGTCTTCTAAAAGTAAGTGGAGTTTAGCATCAAATTTCTTTATATTTTTCGATACAAGTTTAAGGCGTTTATCTGGATATAATAAAATTTTATGAACCATTTTTGCTCTTTTGCTAATTTTCTTTTAATTCACAAACTGCATATGGTAGCAATTCTTTTCCTGTACTCCCTAAAGAATTAAGTGTCGTTGTTGCGAACAGTTCAGCCGCATACCCTGGAATTATTGATATCATTGCTAGCTCTATATCAATTTCAATTTCAATTTCTCCTATAAAAAAACTTGTTGTGTGTATAAGGTCGCTTATACGAGTACAAGCACGTTTCGCATTATCAATATCTGTATGTTTCATAAGCACACCAAACACACCATCACCATAATGAGCAACAATATCACTTCTGCGAGATGTTTTTAAAAGTAGTTTTGCTATATTTCTAGTTAAGACCATTCTTTCTTTTGTGTTATCAACTTTACTTAAAATAGTATCTTTTATTTTCACTAAGACTAAGGTGCTTTTGTGGTCAAACTCTTCTATTGACTTACACTCATTTTCTATAGATTTTAAAAAGTATCTTCTATTATAAATTCCAAAACGAGAATCAAAGATAGCTGTATTCTCAATATTTTTAAAAATTACACTAGTTTTTTCATAATGGATTTTTAAAATTCCAATCTGTTTTTTCATTAACATGGATAATTTTTTTAAATCTTCTCCTAGCGATGAAGCTATATTTGTTGCAGTGAGCTGACCCGAACTAGCTTCTAGTTCGCCCGTTCTTTTTTTGAGTATCTCTTTCATAATATTGATATTTTTATAAACTGTTAATACAACTTTCATAATATTTTTTATCTGACTAAAAACCTCTTTAATATCCGTCTCCATTTTTGCACGATGTTCGTCTTTATCAGAATTCTCAGACTCTAACAAATCATTCATACTCTTTTTAAAAGGGAGGGGTTTGTTGTCTAAAAGTTTTTCAAAATATATTTGAAAATTATTTGGTGTAGAAGGAATATTTTCATCTGCTAGCATTTTTAAGACATATTGAGAAAATTTTTCTAATTCACTATTTGAACTTTGTAGTTTTGTTGAATTCTCTACAGTGTTTTCAACAGCTTCATTAGAACGATTATTAATTCCTTTTTGAATTTTATTTTTATCTAAACGAACCATGTAGTCTTCTCCTAAGCTATTATATTATTTAATTTTTTTTTCTATTACTTTGTCAATTAAACCATACTCCATGGCCTCTTTTGCACTCATGAAAAAATCTCGTTCTGTATCTTTTTCTATTTTTTTAACAGTCTGTTTTGTGCATTTTGATAAAATTTCATTTAGAGTTTTTTTCAATTTTAAAATCTCTTTAGCCTGTATCTCTATATCGGTTGCTTGACCTCTAGCTCCACCTAAAGGTTGGTGAATCATGATTCTAGAGTTTGGCAAAGAGTATCTTTTTCCAATGGTCCCACAACTAAGCAAAAAAGCTCCCATTGAAGCGGCTTGACCAATACAGATAGTGCTAACATCGGGTTGAATATAATTCATAGTATCAAAAATACTAAAACCACTTGTAATTACTCCTCCAGGAGAGTTTACATATAAATAGATATCTTTTTCTGGATCTTCTGCTTCTAAAAAAAGTAGTTGTGCCACTATTGATGATGCGACTTGATCGTTAATCTCTCCGCTTAGCATAATAATTCTGTCTTTTAAAAGACGAGAGTAAATATCATAACTTCTTTCGCCGCGTCCAGTTTTTTCAACTACTATTGGAACATAACTCATTACTTATCTTTGCTAAAAAGTTTAGTAAAAAGTTTATCTTCAATGATAGACATTTTGATTGCTGGAAGAACACCTTGTTTTTTATACTGTTCATAATTTTCTTTAGGTTCTTGACCTTTTTGCACTGCTTCATAATAGATCATTTGCATAACCTCTTGATCTTCAACTTTAATTTTCTCAATTTTAGCTAACTCATCAACAATAAATGTTAATTTAACAGATTTAATAGCCTCATCTCTATACTCTTCTCTTATTTTAGTAATTTTTTCTGGATTTTTTGAATACTCTTCTATTTCACTTTTACTTAGTTTTTGAAAAATAGTGCGAATTTGTATATCTATCTCTTGCTCTACTATATTTTCAGGAAGTGCAAATTGAGTGTTTTCTATAAGAGCTTCAATAAATTTAGGTCTCAATTTTTCTATAAATATCTTTGTAAGTTTCTCATTTTTAAGCTGTGTTTTTACTTTTTCTTCTAGCTTTTCTACAGTAGGCGTCTCTTCATCTGGCATAAATTGCTTTAAAGTCTCTTCATTAGGTTTTTCTTCTATATCTTTGATTTTGATTCCATTAAGTTTTACTTTAAATAGAGAAGATTTTCCAGCTAAATCTTTTGAGTTATACTCTTTTGGAAAAGTAATTTCGATCTCTTTTTCTTCATCTATCTTCATTCCCATTATGCCATCTTCAAAACCAGGTATAAAAGAGTTGCTACCAATTTCTAGTAAGTAGTTTTCAGCACCTCCTCCATCAAATGCAACCCCATCAACAAAACCTTTAAAATTAATATTTACAAAATCACCATTTTTAACAGCTCTTTTTTCAATAAGTTCTTTTAATGGAGCAGAAGATTTTAGTATTGTATTAACTCTCTCATCAATATCTTTTTTCAATACACGAGGAGCCACATACTCTGGAATAAATGATTTATATTCACCTAAATCTATCTTTGGGCGAAAAGAAATTTTAATTTTTATATCTAATCCATTGTCCGTTTCTTCCATTTTGGTAATACTAGGTTCTCCAATTACAGCACTGTTTTGTATATTCAACTCTTTTAAAGCATCATCTAAAAATATTTTCAAGATATCTTGTTTTGCATCTTGAGAAATTTGCTCTTTATGTCTACTCATAACAACATGTGATGGAACTTTTCCTTTTCTAAAACCATCTACCTTCATAGTTTTTGCAATTTTTATTGCTATATTTTTCTCTTTTTTCTCCAATAATGCTTTTGAAACTTTAGCCTCAGCTACAACATTTGCACTATCTATACGCTCTACTTTAATTTGCATATTTTACCTTTTGTAAAAAATTTTCTAACTATAACAAAATTATGCTTTAGGTCTTATTATATGTAAATATACTCAACTCTCACATGCATTAAAGTCTGAAGTGCAATTTTTGAAAATTTAAACATAATACTCCGAATCTTTTTTATCGCAAACCAACATGTGTCCGGGGTTGTGTGTAATTGCAAAAGGGAGCTTAACTTCTTTTAAAACATTTTCAGGAGTTACTCCACAAGGCCAGAAAAGCGGTATTTCGTCATCTTTTATCTCAACAATATCACCATAATCTGGTTTTTTTAAATCTTTAATACCAATCATTTCAGGATAGCCAATTTGTATAGGAGAGCCGTGCGTTGCTGGGTAATGGCTTGTTATAACACAGGCTTTTGATACTAACTCTTTTTTAACTGGTCGCATAGAGACTACCATTTTGCCTTTAAACATGTCGTATGGTTTTAGTTCAATATTGGTATTGTACATCGATACATTGCATTTTTGATCTACATGTCTTAGCGAAATACCAGCATCAACCAAAGCTTTTTCAAAAGTAAAACTACACCCTACTAGAAAAAATACTAAATCAGAACTATAATATTCATCAATTTTTGTAACCTTTTTTATTACTTTGCCATTTTCTATAATATTATACAGAGGCAACTCATTTAGTAAATTTGCACCATTTGCTAAGATTTTTGAGTAGTGAGAATTTTTTATAACTTCTAAAACAGGAATCGCTTTTGAATTTAATTTTGCAAACTTCTCAAATGAATCTGCATACTTTTTAGGAATAACTAACATGTTTGTTTGGACATTTCCACTACAATATCCTGCGGTGGGAATTGTAAATTCATCTTTAGATATTTTTTTTCTTAACTCTTG
>JAERRW010000031.1 GCA_016735235.1 Sulfurospirillum sp.
ATTTAAGTTTAACATTAAATCAACATTATTTATAAACTTTTCTTGATTATTTGTTAAAACTAATGGAATTTCTTTATTGAATTCAAAAGTAATTAATTTTTGGTATAAAAATACTTTTGATAGTGGACTGCATGTAAAAATAAATCAATTAGAAGAAATTCCATTAGTTTTAACAAATAATCAAGAAAAGTTTATAAATAATGTTGATTTAATGTTAAACTTAAATAAAACCCTACAAAAAACAAAACAAAATTTCACAAACGAGTTAGAACTAGAAAAAATCCCAAAAAAACTACAAAACTTTGAGGAGTTAGATTTTGATGAGTTTGTTAAAGAGTATAAAAAAGCTAAAAAGCTAAAATTTACCGATAAACTTCAAGAGAGAAATTTTAAAAATGAGTGGCAAGAACTTTTTGAGAATGATAGCAAAATTGCATTAGATTTAAAATCACAAATTGATACAACCAATAAAGAAATCGATGAAATGGTTTATGAGCTTTACGGTTTATCAGATGATGAAATAGAAATAGTAAACAGACAATAATACAGGTCTCTTTTAAAACCAGCTTAGAACTTCTTCAAAAGGAGTTCCTTTTTATAAATTTGCTACAACATCAACGGAAGTATTATTTGAATGAATTTCCTACTCTTTCATTTTCAGGAGTATCTAAAAATAATTCATAGTTTTTTAAAACTGCTTCTTTGTCTCTCCAGCCTACTCGTTTGTTTCCAACATAAATTCCCCATGGTTCTAAATTTTTTGTAATAACAGAATTTGCTCCAACTGTTGCACCTTCTCCTATTGTTACATTTGGAAGAATTACAGTATTGGTCCCAATAATGGCAAATTTAGAAATTTTTACTAGAGCTGTTTTTAAATTTCTAAACTTACTATTAATTGTAGGGTTTCCAAAGCCAGATTCTTTAAAGTCATCACTTCCTGTAATAACTCTACACCCTGAAGCTAAACCAGAAAAATCCTCCATAATGAAACCTCCGCCACCTATAATTGATGTAAAACTAGCAATATGAACATAGTTACCTATATTTATTTGTTCTTTTGCATATATCAAAACAAAATCATCAATAATTATATATTTTCCAAAGTCTATATTTTCTATACCTATAATTTTAGTATATTCATAAGTTTTAACATCTGGTATATTATATTTATCCATTCGTTAATTCTAAATATAATGGTAAGTATAATACTTTAGCGTCAAGTTTCATCACATGTGCCTTTTTGTAAAAAATAATATCTGATAAAATATTAAATATTTCAGGTTTGTTTTTAGTGTCTGGTTTTGTGTGTATATTGTAACCTTTTTTAACTAATATGCCTTTTAACTCCTCTATTAGTTTGTCGATATCTAAAAGGTAGAAAAATGCAAAATTATAGTAAGATTTTTAACAAAAATTTATCAACATTTTGTATGCCATGCATAAGTGTCTTCGCCTATTTTAGAGTTAAAGAACTCTTTTAACTCTATTTCAAATTTTACTGGTATGCCTTTTTTTTCATGAGGTGATTTATAAATTAAATAGTATTCAACTATATTTTGACAAGCTTTTAGCATGCCTTTGCCACCTTCAACCATTACGAATTTATAATCTTGTATCTTGTCAAAACTATCTTCTATGAAAACTTTTCTACCTTTTATATTAAAAAGAGGAGTATCTCTATCAAACTTTTTAGATTTCGAATAAATCAAGATATCGGGTGCTTTTCCATCAACCATGCGCGCATCTAATATAGGTCTATCAATGCGTACACTATTGCCTCCAATTACAAGCAGATCTGTTTTATCTCTTAAAGCGTGAACATGTGTTCTAGACTCTTTACATGTAATAGTCCCGCCACTTATGACACCATTACTACTTTGTGCGAGTTTAAAAAATACAAATGGTTTATTTTGCCAGACAGTAAAAGGTTTTAAAAGTTCTTTACACCTATTTTCTAAAATTCCTACTTCTACATGTAGGCCATTTTTTTGTAAATACTCAAAGCCTCCACTTGCTTTTTTATTGGTATCTAATGTTCCTATAAAAACTTTTTTAAACCCAAGTTTTTTTATAAGCTTACTACATGGTGGAGTTTTACCAAAATGGTTACATGGTTCTAAAGTTACATGTATATTTTTGTTTTCAAATATGCCATTATGCTTTACATGTAGATACTGGTGAATGTCATTTGAATTTTCAAATTTAAGTATTTTTTCATCTTTTGTTATATTTAAGTAGGCTTGTTTGATAGCATTAACTTCAGCATGCGGTGTTTGCGCTTTTACATGTACACCACTTGCGATAAAATTATTTTTATTGTCAGTTATAACCGCTCCAACAGGAGGGTTTGGGTAAGTTAAGCCTTGATAAACCCAAGCCTTTTCAAGAGCGAGTTTCATGAAAAACTCCGATGAGTTTACCATTTATAATAAGTTCTAGCTTTCTCTATCTCATCTATAGGCACAACAGTAACATCGCCATTGTACTCTATTATAGTCAATTTGCCACTATTTAAAGAGTCTAGTTTGCCTATGATTTTATCTGTATTTATCAGTTTTATTTTTACATCTTCACCAATAGAGCCTATAAAATGCTCCATTTTTCTAAGAGGTCGCTCAATTCCAGGAGAGCTTACTTCAAGAGTATATACACCATTTACCGGTGGTTCTAAATCTAAAATAGGAGACAATATTTTTGTTACTTGTGCACACTTATTGAGATTTACTTTTTCGTCTGCGCCTATTATATAAATTCTAAATATTTTTTGATTAAATTCACTAACAGTCTCTATGTCATAAAGTTTCACACCACAATCGTGAAGTATATTGACAATAGTCTCTTTAGTCGTCATTTTTTTCCTTTTTCCAACTCACATGCTACTTGAGCAAATAGCTTATCTATTTCATTTTGTTCCTCTAGTTTATTGTCAAATTTAAAATTAAAATTAGGACACCTAAACCAGCCTTCACTTTGCATGCAGTATGTTTTTATAATAGAATTTACTTTTTTCAAATGCCTTATAATATATATTTTCTCTTCATCATCAAACATCATTTTATCAATATAGACTGTTGCATCATATTTTCCACGAGTACACTCAACATCTACAATACATAGCCCATTTAACATCTTATCATTTAGTGTTGAAAGAGCTTCAGGAATTAACTCCTTAAGTACACTCTCTACTCTTTGTAGTTTTATAGATTTATTTGTCATTAGAGTTTGGCTTGTTCTTCTACTTCTTTAAAACTCTCTATATAATCTCCCTCTTTAATATCGTTGTAACCTTCTATACCAATACCACACTCATAACCATTTTTTACTTCACTCACATCGTCTTTAAAGCGTTTCAATGAAGATACACTACTCTCATAAACGATAACACCGTCTCGAATAAGACGAACTTTAACACCACGCTTGATTAGTCCATCGGTTACAATGCATCCAGCAATAGCACCAATTTTAGGAACTACAAATACTTCTCTTACTTGAGCTTGACCTATATTTTCTTCTCTTATTATTGGCGACATAAGTCCAGACACAAGTACTGTTAAATCATCAATTAAATCATAAATGACATTATAAGTTTTTATATCAACACCACTTAATTTTGCTTTTTCTTTAACACTTCCTGTAGGTCTTACATGGAAACCAAAAATTAAACTATTCTCACTAGCTTCTGCTAAAGAAACATCACTATTTGTAATGCCACCTATGCCAGAACTTATAATGTTAATTTTTACTTCATCATTTTTAATTTTCATTAATGAGCTTTTTATAGCTTCAAGCGAACCTTGGGTATCGGCTTTTAAAATAATAGGCAGAGTCTTAATAGCTCCCTCTGCAATTTTTGAACTTAACTCATCAAGAGTAACTTTAGTTGATTTTGAAAGCTCTTTTTGTCTTAAGTAATTTGCTCTTTTTTGTGCATATTCACGAGCAAGTTTGTCCGTTTTTACACTCACTAAATACTCACCAGCTTTTGGAACTTCACTAAGTCCTAAAACAACAACAGGCTCTCCGGGAAGTGCCTCTTTTACTGGTTTACCCATATCATCTAATAGTGCTCTTACTTTGCCGTATCCAATACCAGCAACAATTACATCACCAACTCTTAAAGTTCCTTCATTAATAATAGCCGTAATAACAGGACCTCTCCCTTTTTCGAGAGAACTCTCAATAACAGTAGCTTTTGCTTCTCTATTAGGGTTTGCTTTAAGCTCCAATATATCTGCTTGAAGTAGAACTACTTCTAAAAGTTCGTCAATTCCCATGCCCGTTTTTGCTGAGATTTCAACAAACTCATAATCTCCGCCCCAATCAATAGAAGTAACTTCTAGTTCTGCAAGTCCTGCTTTTGCAAGATCTGGATTTGCGGTTTCAAGATCCATTTTATTCATAGCAATAACAAAAGGAACTCCAGCAGATTTTGCATGTTCTACTGCCTCTATGGTTTGTGGCATTACCCCATCATTGGCTGCAACTGCTATAATTACGATATCTGTTACTTGAGCCCCACGACTTCTCATTTTAGTAAATGCCGCATGTCCCGGAGTATCTATAAATGTTATGTTTTTTCCATTTTTTTGAATCATATATGCACCAACATGTTGAGTAATTCCACCAGATTCACCGCTTGCTACTTTTGATTTTCTTATAAAATCCAAAAGTGAAGTTTTACCGTGATCAACATGTCCCATAATAGTAATAATAGGCGAACGACTTACCATCTCATTTTCATCTGAATTTTCATAAGCAACTACATAATTAAACTCTTCTTTAGTATCTACGGTTGTAACTTTAATTTCAAAAGTCTCTGCTAAAATATCGATAGAGTCTTTATCTAAAAAATCATTTTTTGTTACCATCATGCCAAGCAAAAATAGTTCTTTTATTACTTCACTTGCTTGTCTGTTTATTTTTTCGGCAAATTCGTATACTCTTATGTCTTCTGGTATTTGAACTGAAGAGACTACTTTATTTTCTAAATCAACTACCTTTCTAACTCTTCTTTTTCTTCCGCGTCTTTTTATGCCGTATGATTGAATGAAACTTGGTCTTTTTGTTGTTCTTATGTGAGATGGATCACTGTTTTTCTTAGTTCTTACTTCTACTTTAGGCTCTGCTTTTATAGTTAAATCTGGTAAAATTACCATATTGTCTTCTAAGTCTAATTTTATATCTGCCATAGCACTAAAAGCTATATCCATTCTTTTTGTATTATTATGCTTTTCTGCTGGAATTTTTTTAACTTTTTTCTTCTTTTTTGCACTATCGTTAATATCTCCAAAAACAGACACTAAAGGTTGGGAGTTCTTCTTTTTTGCATATGGAGATGGGAAACTTTTAGGGTTAGCTTCCACTTTAGGCTGATGTCTCTTCTTAACAATAACTAAGCCTCTTCGTTTGCGAACATTTGTAGATACTAAACTTTTTTTTGGAACTTCTGGCTCAGTCTCTTTTTTAATAATTTTCTCTTTAATAATTTTTTCTGGCTCTTGTGTTGGTTCTTCAACTTTCTTGGCAGTTATTTTTTGCGGAACAACTATCTTTTTAGGCTTTAATTCTTTTTTTTGAGGTTTAGTTTTAGCTTGTTTTTCAACTAATTCTGTCTGGGCTAACTTTGGCTTCTCTTTTACACCTGTTAAGATATAATCCATCAGTTTTTGAGCATCTTCTGTGCTAACTAAACTACTAGCAACTTTTGCTACCAGTTCTATTTCTGCTGCTTTTTCAACAACTTCTTTACTTTTTATACCAAGCTCTTCTGCAATCTCTTTTATACGCACTTTCTCCATCAGTTCAGGTCTCCTTAGTTGGAAAAATATTTCCAAATTCATCTATTTTTTTATATTTTAATTTAAATTTACTATTCATAATTTTCACTAAACGCTTCTCTTCCAATAAAATACACTCTGTACAAATATAACTACTACGACCTACATGTGAAAATTTTACCAATTTACCATTACATAGCTGGAAACGGATTAATCTATTTTGTTCATATCTTCCTCTGCAGATGATACACATTCTAATGGGTTTTTTCATGTTCGTTTGCTATTATACCAAAGTTAAACTATTTTTCAACTTTGGATTATGTTAAAACCAAAATTATCAAAACAAAATATTCCAATTTTGAAACTAGGAAACTTTTTTTCAAGTATATTTTTCAAATTTTGAGCATCTTTTTCATAAACCAAAGAGAAAAAAGAAGATCCACTTCCTGAGAGTGTACTCATTAAAGCCCCATTTTTAAGTGCCACCTCTCTTACAGTAAAAAGTTCTTTCATTTTTTTCATTCTTCTGTTTTCATGTATTTTATCATAACTTGCATGTTTTAATAATTCCCAATTCTCGCTAAAAAATGCTGCACTCATAAGACCAACGCGTGAACTATTAAAAATTACATCTTTCATATGATAAAATTTTGGTAATTGAGTTCTTGAATAGGCGGTATACATAGGAGAATTTGGTATAACTATTACTGCCTTAATAGATGTTGGTAACTCTTTTTTTAATGTTTTGACTACATTATCTACTACTATTGAAGTCGTAAATCCTCCATAAACAGCTGGGGTTATATTGTCGGGATGATTTTCATAGCTAAGTGCAAGATTTAGTATAGTCTCTTTTGATATTTTTACATTTGCCATGTGATATGCACTTGCTATTGCACCGACTATAACAGCCGAACTACTCCCAAGACCTCTTGAAAAAGGTATATTGTTTTCAAATTCAAATCTAAAAGTCTCTTTAGTAGAGACTAATTTTTTGTAAGTTTCTTTAAATATAGATACAAAAATATTATTAACTTTTAGCTTAGGCTTGTTTGAACCCTCTCCTTTTATAGAGATACTTTGGCACATGTAAGGTTTTATTGTTACATAGTTATACAACGAAATTGCAAGCCCCAAACTGTCAAATCCTGGTCCTAAATTTGCACTTGTTGCGGGAATTCTAATCCTCATCGATCTCCTTAATTAGTTGAAATTTACACTGCAGGCAAGATATAAAGAGGCTCTATATCTTTAGTAAAGTTTTTTAACTCTACTACTTTTGGCAGAATAAACTCACATGTTTGCTCTTGATCAAAAAACTGAGTTTCAATTTTATCATCTTTTTTTACAAAGTACATTTTTCTCGAAGCTTTTATGGGAGAGTTGTTGTTAAAATTAAATCCATCACACCCAAATAACTCTATTTTTTTGCTTATACTCAAGGTTTTTAAAAATATATATGTAATTTTAATAGCCATAAAACTTCCAGGACCCCTTGCAAAAAAAACTCGTCTACATGTAAAATTTTCAAGTATATTTTTAAAAATAATTGGCAATGCATCACTAGTATACTCTTGTGAAACATGCTTTTTTATAAGTTGATTATCTTTGTAAACTCCAACTTTAAGTGGCGAAATTAAAGATATAACTACAATATCAACTACTGGTTTTATGCAAATGCCTTTGAATACTCTAGCCCTTCAACCATTGCAAAATCTCTTATTTCATAGTTTTTTGGATCTTTTAATATCTCTTTTGTAAGCAGATGGTTTAAATTGTGACTTCCAGCAAATGATTCATAATCAGCTAAAACTGGGCTCCCAAGAAGAGCCAAATCACCAATAGCATCTAAAATTTTATGTTTTACAAACTCATCTTTAAATCTAAGTCCACTAGGATTTAGTATTTTTTTATCGTCCAGAACTATTGCATTATCTAATGAGCCGCCAAGTGCAAGACCGCGACTCTGTAAGTATTGAACATCTTTTAAAAATCCGAATGTTCTCGCTTTTGATATCTCTTTTATGTATGCTTTCTTGCTAAATTTAAATTTATAACTCTGTTTTCCTATAATAGGGTGGGGGAAATCTATCTCAAATTTATATGAAGGGTTTTTAGAAGGTTTTACTCTTGCAAATTTTTTACCATCAATAACCTCTACTTCTCGTTTTATAATTAAAACACTTTTATTTTCATCTAGTTCTCTCTTTTGTGCTTGATCAAGCATCATACAAAAACTAGCTCCACTACCATCCATGACGGGCACTTCTGCACCATTTAATGTTATAAGTATATTGTCTATACCATATGAATAGATGGCCGACAAAAGATGTTCTATAGTTGAAATATTGTTTCTATTGCTACCTATAACTGTTGCATTGCTTGTATTTACTACATTGTTTGGAGATGCTTTGATGCTCGTTCTTGTATCGGACCTATAAAAAACAATACCTTGATTTGCCTCTATAGGCTCAAGTATTATCTCTATAGGCTCTCCTTTATGTAGACCTATTCCAACACTTTCAACTCTGTTTGCAACTGTAGTTTGACGCACAATTAAACTTCCTCTATTTTTATTGCTGAATTATTCACTGTTATCTTTTGTGAAACATTATTTTGAAGAAGTTCTCTATCTATAATTTCGCCATTAAAAATCAGATTACCTCTTGTGCCTAATCCATTTAGCACTATAAATTCTCCATCACACTGAACTAATCCATCTATTATGCCATAAATTGAGACACTTTGTGTACAAAATAGTTTTCCTCCACTATTAACATGTCCAAAAACAACAACTGGTAACTCTTCATTTACCTCTTCACCAGATCTAATTGGTCTCTCAAAAATTTTTAGTTTTTCTTGTAAATTTGGCTCTTCAAAAATCTCTTTTTCTTCTAAATCTGTTTTTATAACTTTAGAAACTATCTCTTTTTTAGTATTTAAGAATTTTAAACTGCACATAGATATATTTTTATAGCACACTTTTGCATCATTGAGTATTTTTTCTATATTTTTATCAATATTGCCATCAATTAGTAAAAAGTACTCTATTAATATCATCTTGTTTTTTTCAAAATATTCAATAAAATCTTTTTTTTCTTTAATACTAATATAAAAAACTCTTAAATTTTTCTGTTTTACTATCACTTTACTAACCTTTATAAACCTTTTAGGTTGATGATTTAATAACCTCTTTTGCTAATTTAATAATTTCAAAAATATTATCTTTCATCCAATTTTTATCCATCCACTCTTCTGGACGAACGGCAACACCTTGCACTAACATACCAAAATGCAGATGATCCCCAAGAGCAAGTCCCGATGTCCCTGTTTTAGCTATAACATCACCGGCATTTACTAACTCACCCTCTTTTACTAACAAAACAGAGTTATGAGCATACAAGGAATAAACACCCAATCCATGAGATACTATAATATTTTTACCATATATTCCATTATACTTTGCATAAACAACTAGACCAGGATTTGAGACTACCACATCAGCTTTTGCTGTGCTTGCAAAGTCTAACCCCATATGATAAGATTCGCTTATTAATTCATCTTTGTATTTAAAATATCTATGATCCCCAAAACTAGCCACTGCTGCCGCTCTTTTAAGAGGGTAAAATGGCTTCATGGTAAAAGAGTTTATCATCTTTTTTGAAACTTTGTTTGAAACTTCGGCTATTATTTTTTCATTTTTCTCTCTTATCTCTTCATTGACATACTTAAATTTTTCTACTCTACTCATATTTGTTGAGTTTAAATTTTCCTTTTCTGCTATATCTGTAATTTTGCCATCTAAAAATGCATCTTTTAGGGTTAAATTAGATACTTTATATTTTTTTCCTCTTAAATAGACTCTAACTCTACTTTTCGATACATTTCCAGCATAATCAACTGCTACTATTGTTGCTTTAAATTCCTCCTCGTATCTAGGCCAAGCTATAAGTGAAATATAATGGTTATCTTTGTAAAAAGGTGTTGGCTCAAAAATTTTACCAAAATTTGTCTCTATATAAACCTCTTTTAAATTTTTATCTTTTGCCTTAAAAACAACAGTAGCAATACCGCCTTTAATAATTTTATAAGAGTTATTTATTACAAAAAGCTCAGGCTCTTTAGCATCAACTTCAATAATAGATTTTTTTACTATTTTGTTTCCTGAAAAAAAGTTCCATTTACTTGAATCAATTACTTCTACTGTTAGCTCAAAATACTCTTTATTGCTAACAAATCCTGTTCTTGGAAATTCTATATCTAAAATATACTCTTTTTTAGAGACTGAAAAAAGTTTTTTTGCCAACACTATAGAGTTTTTACCATCACTCAAAACAGCACGAATAAATTTAATGCCTCTCTCGTCATTCATCTTAATAGATAGTGGCTCTTTTAAATTCCAATTTATCTTCTTTGGCAACTCGACGGTGGGAGCGACTCTTTCAAACATATTTAAATTATATAAATATGCCAATGATAATGTTATTGATATTGCAATAATTAAAACTTTTATCCCTGAATTCTTTTTCTTTCTCATTTAACTGTTTCCTTTTAAATATAAATTTCTTACTTTTTCTATCTTAACAAATTCAACACTTCTTGACATGTGGCTATTGTGTTACTATTATTGACATTAAAACCTGCCGCATTTTTGTGTCCCCCTCCGCCATAGAGAGTAGAAATTTTAACAATATCTCTATCCCCATCACTTCTAAGTGAAATTTTACAAAATTCATTGAACTCTATCACCACAAACGCTACTTTTACATTTACTATATCTAGAAGCATGTTCACAATATTTTTAGTATCACTTCTTTTTGCTCCTGTTTTTTTTAATATAGCTTTATCGATAACAATAGAGGCAACAGTTGCATCATAATGAAGATCAAAATTACTTAACATGTATGCAATTAATCTTATTTTTGCCAAAGAGAGTCTGCTTTTAACTTTGCTAGCTACTCTTTTAGGATCTGCCCCACACTTAATAAGTTCCGATGCAATTTCAAATGTACTTGAGCTAATCTCTCTATATTTAAAAAAATCAGTGTCATCTGCCATAGATGTATATAGCGCCATTGCAGTTTTTTTAGATACATGTACACTATTTGCTTTTAAAAGTTTATATAAGACTACTCCAGCACTTGATGCATTTTCCAAAACAACATTTATATTGCCAAATTTTTTATTGCTCACATGGTGGTCTAAATTAACTATTTGATAATCACCTTTTTTAACTCCAAGTCTATCAAAACTAGCACAATCGCAACAGACAAGTAGATCAAAAAAATTTGGTAATTTTCCTTGAATTTTAGAAAATCCATCCAAAAAATTAAACTCTCTAGGCAACTCTTCTATTGAAGCATTGTAAAGCATCGCTTTTTTACCAAGCTCTTTTAAGACAGAAAAAAGTGCTAAAGTTGAACCAATTGTATCTCCATCTGGATACACATGTGAAACTATAACAATATATCTAGCATTTATAATTTTATCCCAAGCTTTTTTATACATTTAATTTCCATATCTTTATAAAGATAAATTATAGTCAAAACTAACTAAAAATAATGTTATTT
>JAERRW010000063.1 GCA_016735235.1 Sulfurospirillum sp.
TTTTCTTCTTCATAATATCTCTCTGATCCCCAATATGGTAAAAGATAATCATAAATTAATTGAGCCTGATTTATAGCCGACCATTTTTTATTTCCACTAATATGCTTTAATCCCATAATGATTAAATGTTTTTTATCGTCTTCATTGTCGTGTATTTCAAAAGGAACACTTTTAAATATAGATTCATCTAGTAAGCCAATATCTATGCCTTCCTCGTGATCTTCTTGCAAGGCTTTTAGTGTTGCTACTCTTCTATTTCCTTCAAGAACCAAATATTTATTGTTACCTAAATCTTTGACTTGAATAACATCAACTTTTAAAAAACCATTAGTTTTAAAACTTAACAATAAATCTTTGATATTTTCTCTTTTACTGCCCTCAATAAAAGTTTTTGTTCTTTTTTGAATTTTTTCATCAATTATATTGCTATCTTCAACTTTTTTATAGTTTTTATTATCAATAAATCTATAATTATTGGGGTCTAAATACAAATTTTTTAAATGATAACTTGTTTTTTTTGGTTCTATTGTCTCTTTTTTCATGTCGCTTCCTTGTAGATATTTATCGCCTTTTCCACTTACTCAATTATAGGTAGTTGCTAGAGTGCATAATATACAACTAACTTGCTACTAGCTATAGAGTTTGTCTTCTATTTCTTTTATCTTTTTATTTATCTCTTCACTCTCTCCTCTTTTTTTTAAAAGTGCTTTTAAATGCTCTCTGTCATCTTTAAACTTTGGCAGTTTGTACTTTTTTTTACTAAAAATTTTCATGATAAAAAATGTAACAAAAACTCCTATCATAAAAGCAAAAATTAGTTTTGTGTTGCCACTCTGTTTTTTTATAACAATCTCTTCTTTAGCTACTTCTTTTATTGCTTCTTTGACAACTACACTCTCTTGAGCGATACTATTTACTTTTATTGCTATTGGTTCTGTATTTTTAGTAACAATTTTTTTACTTTTTCCATCATAGTAGACAATATTTAAAGCGGGTATTATAAAATCTTTCTTTGAAGATATTGAAAATTTTTGCGTAAATTCACCTTTAACATTTACCAAAGTCGCTTGAGATTTCACTAAGGGTTTATCGCTATATATATTAGCCTCATTTATATCAAGCTCATAAGCTTCTATGTCATCAAAATTACCATTTCCAGTAATCTTTAGAGTTGCATTAACTCCTTTGTCTTCTTCTATCTCTCTTCTATCTACATGTAGCGATATATTAAAATTGCCATTTAAATTTGTTCCTTCAAGCTCTTTTACATGTAAAGAGATAGTGTTAGAAAAAATTGTTTTCCAATTTAATTGATTTGTGAGCATATTGAAAATATCTCTACTTTTACTTACAGTCCCTACATTGATACTTGCCTGACTTATCTCAAAATCTCCACTTTTTTGTGGAAAAATAAAAAAATTCATCTTGTGTATTATAAAATTACCTTCAGTTTCTGCTTTGCTTTTTTTACCCTCTTTAACCCAAAAGTCATCAAGCTTAGGTAGAGAGAAACGCAACTCTTGGACTTGATAATTTTTATCTCTTTTAAATATAAATTCAATAGGTACAGTTTCAAATTGCATGACTTCACTATTTTTAATTTTTATCTCTAACGAAAATGGGCTATTTGTTGTGTTTGCCTGTTGAACCTCTACATGTAAAGGCTTTGTAAGTTTCTTTTTACCATCTACTTCGACTTCATAAGAAGAGATCTCTATACTTTTAAGAGGTAAAAATGTATAGTGTTTTTCAAGACTGTTTGTAACTGTTCCATTAATATTTTTTTTATTTTGTCTTGTTTCAGTTGAAATAATCTTAAAGCCACCTACATTTGTAATTTCTGGAAACTTTACATCTGTTCCATTCGCACTCAACACAAGAACTACTCTCTCTCCGGCTACAATACTCTCTTTTGATAAAGTAGCTTCAGCACCAAATAGAGAACTTATTAAAAAAAATATACTACCAATAAATTTCATTTTGCTCCCCTTTGTTTAGTTGCATAGGTTTTGTTTTAAACTCTTTATTATCCATATGTTTTTCCCATTTTTTTGCTTCAGCTTCACTCATCTTTTTTTTAGATTCTTCCTGTTTTGTTTGAGTTTTATCTTTTTTTTGTTCATCAGGTTTTTTACCATTTTTATTATCAGATTTCTCTTTCTCTTTCTCTTTATTCTTCTCATTTTCTTTACTGTTTTGCTCTTGCTTGTTGTTCTGTTTTTTATCTTTTTCTTTCTCTTCTCTCTTTTTTTTCATATACTCTAAATTTGCTTTAGTATCCTCATCGTGCTTTATCTCTAATGCTTCTTCATAACTCTTTATAGCTTTGTCTATTTTTTCAAGATTTGCATAGGAATTTCCTATATTATAAAGTCTCTTATACTCTTCATCTCCACTAAAACCTTCAATGCTCTCATATTTTTTCAAAGCTTCTTCATACTTTTTTTGTTTATAAAGTGCATTTGCTTCATTATATTTTGCTTCTATTTTAGCAAAATGTTTCTCTGCTTTTTGGTACTCTTCATTTTTATAACTTTTTTTTGCTTTATAGATATCGATAAAGTCAAACATGCCCGCATTACTATTGGTTTGAATAAAAAATACAACCAACATAAACGGTACTCTTATAGAGTTAAAAACAAAAAATATACAAAACATGCTAATAATTAAAGCATAATAAAAAAGCTCTATAGAGTCCTCAAGTATATCTTTTTTTACCTCTTTTTTATCGACTGAATTTTTTATCTCATTTGCTAACCAATCTATTTTAGCTAAACTACCGTTTGAGCTAAGATATGCTCCACCACTTGTAACCTTAAATAGAGAATCATCTCTTTTTGAAATTACAATATTTCCATCGATATCTTTTATTAATCTACCACTTTCATCGCTTAGAGTAGTACCTTTTTTTGTGCCAACACTCAATACATGTAGTGTAATATTATTTGTTTTTATGTAGTTTTGTATTTCTGTAAAATCTCTTCCGTCTGCCCCATCACCAACTAAAAGAAGGTTTTTTTTCTTGTCGTCTGTAGATTCAAAGATTCTATTTGTTGCTTCCAATGCTGAAAGAATTTGACTACCTTTGGTGCTTAATGAGTTTGAATCTAAATTTGAAAGCAAAAACTTTATACTCTCAAAATCATTACTAAATGGAGAAACTAAAAAAGCATCATTTGTATATGCAATAACAGCTATATTTGCTTCGGGTAAGCTATTCATGAGTTCATAAATAGCTTGTTTTGCAAATAATAATCTACTTGGAAAAACATCATTAGCTTCCATAGATTTAGAAATATCAAGAGCAATAACAAAATTAAAACTTTTCTCATCTGTCTCTTTTGTACTCTCTAAAAGTATCACAGGGCGAGCCAAGGCTATTATGATTAAAACAGAAGAGATAACCAAGAGATGAAATTTAAAATTCTTATTTACTAAAGAGTTAAACTCTAATTTTAAAAGCATCTCTTTTGAAAAAACTTGTTCAATTAAAGAAAATTTTTTAACTCTATAAAAAAACGGAATTAAAAACAGTAGTAGAAAAAACCAAGGATATACAAAAGTCATCTTCTGCCTCCTCTTGCATGTAAAAGAGTATAGATAGATAAAAATATAAAAGACAATCCCAAAGGATACATGTAAAAATAGTTAGTCTTAAACTCTATTTTAGCTCGTAATTCACTTTTTTGTAGTCTGTCAATATGGCTATATATCTTCTCTAAATTATTAGAATTACTAGCTGTAAAAAACTCTCCGCCACTCTTTTGTGCAATTAGTTTTAGAACACTCTCATCATAATCTCCATGACGACCAATACCAACTGTAAAAACTTTTATTTTTTCATCTTCTATTGCATTTAATGCAACATTGAGAGGAATTTTTCCAGCCGTATTAAAACCATCTGTTAAAAGTATGGCAACTCTCTCATTTGCTTTAGAATTTTTAAGTAATCTCGCTGAGAGAAATAAGGCATCATACATAGCGGTTTTATTTCCAGCAATCCCTCTTTTAATATTTTCTAACAAAGTAGCACTGCTTAAATTATCAAAACTAAGCGGCGATGCAACATAAGCAAAATCTCCAAAAATAATAATACCCACATGGTCATCAGTTCTTTGCTTAATATATTCACTTGCTCTTTTTTTAGCAACATTAAATTTAGTATCAACTCCACCAAGTGAATTTATAACCATTGTTCCTCGCATAGATTTACTTACATCCATAAGCATCATGACGGCATGAGCTGGTTTAATAGCGCTATTGTCATCTTTTGTTATAGGAGACGATAATGCAGTTATAAGCATTATAATACTTAACCATTTAAGAGTAGTTTTTAGATAATTGTTCTTCATGTTTAAAGATATATTGAAAAAATTTGACATGTACATGTATCCAGTTTTTTCTTTACATAGAAAATTGCAGATAATAAAAATTAATAAAATTAGAAAAACTAAAGGATACTCAAATTGCATCTAAAAATACTTTTATTTTTTTTAAATCTTCTTTTTTAAAATTTCTCACCTCTTTTTTGTATTTATATTTTTCAAGATACTCAAAATTATAACTTCGTCTTAAAACTAAACCATATTTACTTATTATATAGGCACTGTTTTTTGTATCGCTCAAATCTAAATTTTTTAATTTTCTTTTTGCTACATGTTCTGGTCTATTTGCCCTTTTAAAACTTATGATTTTTTTAATAATAATAAAGAGTATAATTGCGAATATAATTATTAAAAAAATAAAAATGTAGTGGCTATAATCTTCTATATATAGCAACTCTTTTATATCTTTTAACTCTTCCACTCTATCAACCTTGCTCCACAATCTTTAAGATAACTAGAAAATTTAGAATCTAATTTTTTTAAATTTTTTTTAAACTGTTTTATACTATTTGGA
Organism: Sulfurospirillum sp.; assembly: GCA_016735235.1. Taxonomy (GTDB): domain Bacteria; phylum Campylobacterota; class Campylobacteria; order Campylobacterales; family Sulfurospirillaceae; genus Sulfurospirillum_A. The sequence goes on from JAERRW010000063.1 coordinate 4,900, forward strand.
TTAAAAATAACTTCACTCTTTTTGCCACTACTGGGATCAATAATACTAAGTTCTCCAATACTGCTTGGATTCTCTTCAAATCTATCTCTTACCCTAATAACTACAACTTCATGTTTTTTGCTTAAAGCTTTTAATTTTGGAAATTCTAAAAAATCACCAACTAAAAATAGGTAAGATTGTTTTTTTATATTTTTTAGTGCATAATCTTTTAGTTTATCGTAGTCTATAACTTCATTTAATATTTTTACATGTAAAGATTTTTTTACTGCATTTATAACACCACTCTTTTTTTTAGTAGTTTTTACTCTCTCTAACAATCTATTGCTAAAAAGTGAAAGTGTAAAATTATCAGAATTTTTAACAGCACTAAGTCCCAATATTGATATAACTTGAGCTACTTTTTCTTGTTTTAATTCACTAGAGCCAAAATACAAACTTCCACTCATAAGAGCAATAACTTCTACATTAACTTCTCGACTCTCATAAAAATTTCTTAAGTATATCTCACCAGTTTTTGCAGTAGCAAAAGGATCAACTCTTCGTATATTTTCTCCATACTCATAAGGACGAATTTTAGCAAAATCATACCCATCACCAATAAGTTTTGAGTTATGTTCTCCTAAAAGTTCTCCATGTATGTACCTTTTAGACTTAGCAATTATTTTCTTTAATAGTATCATTTAGCCCTACTAAAAAAAATTATTTTCATGGTATTGGCAATGCTTCTACTATTTTATCCAATATAATATCTGTTGTTATGTCATCTGCCTCCGCTTCATATCCAAGTATAATTCTATGCCTAAGCACCTCTTTAGAGACAAAGACAACATCAATAGGAGTAACATAATCACGCCCATTCATAAGTGCATGTGCACGACAAGCCTTATGCATGTCAATTGTTCCTCGTGGACTTGCTCCAAATCGTATAAGAGGCTTCAGCTCTTCAAGACCATATTTTTCAGGATAACGAGTAGCAAAAATTATATCAGTTATATACTCTTGTATCTGTTCATCTACATGTATATTGTTAAGTTGAAGTTTAATCTCTGTGAGCTCTTTTGGACTCATAACCTTTTGTATGTCTATCTTTGTATTATATGCAATGCGTTTTGCTATCTCTATCTCTTCTTCTTTTGTATTATATTTAACCTCTATTTTCATCATAAATCTATCTAGTTGGGCCTCGGGAAGAGAGTATGTTCCTTCAGATTCCAATGGATTTTGAGTTGCAAGAACAAAAAAAGGATAAGGGAGTTTAAAAGAGTTTTCACCAATAGTTACTTGTCTCTCTTGCATAGCTTCCAGCAAAGAGGACTGCACTTTTGCAGGCGACCTGTTTATCTCATCTGCTAAAAGTAAGTTAGTAAAAACGGGTCCATGTTTTACCTCAAACTCACTATGTTTTGGATTATAGATTTGCGCTCCAACTATGTCAGAGGGCAATAAATCGGGAGTAAACTGAACTCTACCAAACTCTAGACCAAGTGTTTTTGCTAAAGTATTAATGATAGTAGTTTTTGCAAGCCCCGGAACACCTTCAAGAAGAACATGTCCTTCACATACAAGTGCCACGAGCAAAGAGTCTATAACATCAGTTTGTCCAACTATAAGTTTAGAAATTTCATCTTTAATATTTTGTAATTGCGTATTCATGTCTCTCCTTGTATAAGGAAAAATTGTATCAAAAAAAAGTTAATTGAAAGTTAATTGAAATTTTTACCAGCAAATCTTACAAGAGCACTACCCCAAGTAAACCCACCGCCAAAAGCATCAAGTAACATCAAATCACCATATTTTATTTTTTTATTTTCATAGAGATCATTCATGGCCATTGGAATTGAAGCTGAAGAGGTATTTCCATACTTAGAGATAGTAAGTGCTGTTTTTTCTACAGAAAAATTGAGTTTAGAGCGAACCGCTTCTATAATGCGAAAATTGGCTTGGTGAGGTATAAATATATCTATTTCTTCTGGACTTATGTTATTTTTTTGTAAAATCTCTATCACATCATTAGTAAGTGTCTTGACAGCTATTTTAAAAACTTCATTTCCTGCCATCTTCATGTATTGCAATTTATCTTTTACATTATCTTCTCTAATTGGATTTTTAGAACCACACCCTGGAGTTATAAGAAGATCCCCATAGTTACCATCTGCACTTGCAATAACATCTAAAATAGCTTCATTTTTATCTTCGGTAGAATCAATTATAGCCGCACCCGCACCATCTCCAAAAAGAATACAAGTTGAACGATCTTCATAATCAATTATACTACTAATTTTCTCTGCTCCAACTATTAAAATATTTTTTTTTGCCCCTGATTCCACAAACGCTTTTGCAAGAGAAATAAGATATACAAAACCAGTACAAGCTGCACTAATATCAAATGCCATTACATTTTTTATGCCAAGTTTTTTACTTATCATAGCCGCTGTTGAAGGCATAGTTAAGTAATCGGGACTTAAAGTTGCACAGATAACCATGTCTATCTCATCTACTCTTATGCCTGCTCTTTGAATTGCTTGAAGTGATGCTTTGTATCCTAAATCACTTGTTACTTCATCACTGCTTGCAATTCTGCGTTCTTTAATACCTGTACGCTTAGTTATCCACTCATTGGTAGTCTCTACCATCTTTTCTAAATCGTAATTTGTTAAAATATTTTTAGGTACATAACTGCCTATAGATCTAAGTGCTGCGTACAAAAAATCTCCTTAAATTTCCAATTTGGATAACCCTGTTTTAATATCTTCGTTTATATTTGAATTTGAGAATACTATAGCTTGAAATATTGCATTTTTAACTGCTTTTGAATTACTTTTTCCATGCCCAATAATAGCACAGCCTTTTATGCCCAAAAGGGGCGCTCCACCATATTCGGCATAATCGACTTGCTTTTTCAAGCTTTTAAATACTCTTCTCATTAAAAGTGCTCCTGCTATTGCTAAAGGAGATTTGCCAATACTATTTTTTATGATTTTTGTTATAGATTCTGCTACACCTTCGCTTGTTTTTAAAAGTATATTCCCAACAAAACCATCACAAACAACCACATTCACAACTTCAGAGAATATATCATTACCCTCTATGCTTCCATAAAAGCAATCTAAATTTTTTAACTGTTCGTATGTATTTTTAGTTATTTCATTACCTTTAGATTTCTCTTCACCATTTGATAATAAACCAACTTTGGGATTTTGAACTCCTAAAACATCTCTAGCATAAGCCTCTCCCATAATTGCAAATTGTACTAAATGTTCAGCCTTGCAATCTACATTAGCTCCAACATCTAAAACTAAAACCGGTCCACCCGATGGTCTAGGCATAAGAGTTGCAATAGCAGGTCTTAAAACACCTTGTAAGCGACCTATTTTTAATGTTGCTAAACTCATTGTAGCTCCACTATGACCAACAGACACCACCGCATCTGCTTCTTTTTGACGAACTAAATCAACTGCTTTGTATATTGAGGTATTTTTTCTTTTAAATGCATCTGTTGCACTATCACTCATTTGTAAAACATCGCTAGATTCTACAAAATCAATGTGTTTCAAATAACGAGAAGGTATAAGTGGTTTTATATTTTCTGTTTTGCCAACTAAAATAGCTTTAAACTCTCTCTCTTTGAGAGCTTTTATAGTGCCTTCTATAATTGGCTTAGAACCAAAATCGCCACCCATTACATCTATTGCTATTTTTATCATTTAACTTTTATATTCGCCTGTATTTTTGTTTGCACGATGAGGCATTCTCCAAGTTCCATCGCTATCTTTGATTGGTATTGGTAATGTTACTTTGTAGTGAGTCCTTCGCTTTGCTGCTCTTGTCTTACTCACACGTCTCTTAGGTACTGCCATAATCTACTCCTTTTGCTATTTTGAATTTAAATAAATCCAAATTGAATTTTTACTAATCCACTCCACATTTGGGAATACAGTAGTAATAATCACTTTTTAATGTCTCTACTTCACTTCTTAATATTGTATCTAAATCTATAATCTCTTCAAAAAACTCTATCACTTCAATCAACTCTTTGTTGCTTTTATAAATTCCATTACTAACCAACAAATCTATTTTTTCATCTACATGTATAGAGATATCTTCTCCGCATTTATCACATTGACATGTTAAAATTCCCTCTAATTTGCCACTACATTGAACTAAATTATAAGATTTTCTCTTAAGTTTTCCATAAAATTTTATTGCTTCATAAGATGTCTCAAAATCGACTCCTAAGTGTGAAATTTTTTTAAATAATAACTTCATACTTCCTCTTTATAAAACTAATACTTTAAACATGCAAAGATTACAGTCTAGATTGTCTCTCTTTTTGAAAAGAAAAAATTTATCTCTATTTTTGCATTTTCTAAAGAATCACTTCCATGAACAGCATTTGCGTCTATATTTTTAGCAAAATCTGCCCTAATTGTTCCTGCTTTTGCTTCTTTTGGATTAGTTGCACCCATAAGCTCCCGGTTTTTAGCTAATGCATTTTCACCTTCAAGAATTATTGCCACAATAGGCCCACTTGTCATAAATTTAACAAGATCAGCAAAAAAAGGTCGTTTTGCATGAACCGCATAAAAAGCACTTGCATCTATTGTACTTAATTTAACTTTCTTAATTCCGATAATTTTAAGTCCATTTTCTTCAAATCTACCGATAATTTTTCCAATCACATTTTTTGCGACTGCATCGGGTTTTATAATTGATAAAGTTTGCTCCATAACATTCCTTTGATTTTTTTAATCGTGCGAGTATAACAAAAAAAGGTTTAAAAAATATTAAATTTGAAAGTATTTGTAAAAAAGAAGAGAGAATTTAAAAATCCTCTCAATAACTCTACAGTATAGTTACTCTACGCAAGGTTCACCATTGAGGGCACCTTCTGTTTTTGGAGAATCCCAAACAATGCATCCTTCGGTTGGACATGCCTCAGCACATGCTGGACTATCATTATGACCTATGCACTCAACACATTTATCTGCTTTTACATAATAAATATCTTCACCTGTTGGGTTATCATCTTCATCTAAAATTGCTTCTACGGGACATTCATCAATACATGCACCACAACTAATACAAGTATCTAAGATCTTTACTGACATTTTTCTCTCCTTATGAAAATTACTTTGAATTAGTAACTATATCAAAAGTTAATTAAAAATATATTAAACAAAAATGATTTAAAAATACTAATAATTTAATGGAGTGTAAATTATTATTAGTTTTACATGTTTAAGACTAACAAAAGGAAAAACAAATACAATAGAAGAAGCTTTGATTATGGAAGCAAAAAGAGTAAATTAATAAAAACAAGTGAGTGATTTATGAAAAATCAAAGTAGTTTTAATATAGATAAAATTTGGATAAGCTTAGCAGCATTTGTTATTATTATTGCTGGCATTAAAGCAGCCTCCTCAATTATAATACCGTTTTTATTGTCAGTATTTATAGCAACTGTTAGTGCTCCTGCAATTTTTTGGCTAGAAAAGCTTAGATTGCCTCGCATACTTGCATTTTTAATAGTTCTCTCTTTTGTTGTTTTTACACTTTTTGGACTTGGATATATCATCTCCACATCAATAGATAGCTTTTTATCAAATTCACCAACATACACTGCAAAAATTGTTGATATAATAGGTTTTTTTGAAACATTATTAGAAAAATTTGGCATAAAAATATCAAAAATAGACTTACAAGCCATGTTCGACCCATCTGGTTTTATGAATATTGCTGGAGGATTTTTAAAATCTTTTAGTCAAGTTCTCTCAAAATCATTTATTATATTTTTAGGTGTTACATTCATGCTTTTTGAAACTTCAAGCTTAAAAACAAAAATGTATCTTCTTGCAGAACAAGACCAATCTAATGATAACCCATTTGAAAAATTTAGCAAAAAACTCAACAGTTATTTAGCTATTAAAACACTTATAAGTCTTATAACTGGTGTTTTAGTTACTATTGGGCTTACTATAATTGGAGTTGATTTTGCACTTCTTTTAGGAGTTATTGTTTTTTTATTAAATTATATACCAAGTATTGGCTCAATAATAGCGGCATTTCCTGCTGTTCTTGTTGCACTCGTTGGGCTAGATGCAAGTAGTGTTTTTTTAGTTATTGCACTTTATTTAACAATTAATATAGTGATGGGAAATTTGATAGAGCCTCGTTACATGGGAAAAGGCTTAGGGCTTTCTGTGGTAGTTATCTTTTTTTCTCTTATCTTTTGGGGTTGGGTTTTGGGCTCCGTTGGTATGTTTTTGGCAATTCCTCTTAGTATGACAATAAAAATAGCACTTGAATCACATCCATCAACACAAGCAGTAGCCATGCTGTTAAGCTCTGTTGATCAAGATTCGCAATTGAATAATAAATTTAAAAAACAGCTTTAAAATTTAAATTTTTGTTAAGATTATAACTCTTTTTCTGTCGTGTTTTAGGACTTTTAACCCACACTTTTTTGCTAAAATAGTAATGCTTTTAGGTGTAAAAAATGTTATATGAGTTGGGTCTCTTCTGTACCACCATTTTAAAAAACCATCCTCATTATTTGTATGAAATAGAGTCATTAGTGCTATAGTTCCATTTGGAGTTAAATGTCTTGCTAAAAGCGATAAAATATTTTTCGGATTTTCCAAATGCTCAAAAACCTCTGTTGAAGTTATAAGGTCATATTTTTTATTTTTATATACTTTGTTTGTTTGATAAAACTTATCATAATAATCTACTTTTGCACCTCTTTGTTCTATTAATTTACACAAAACAGGTTTTGAGCCACTTCCAAAATCAAGTACACTTTTAGGCTCTATATTGTTCCAAAAATAATCTAAGAAATCTTCAAACATTTTTACATAACCTAAGCTTTCAAAACTATTGTTGTGGTTGTCATACTGTTTTTTTTCACTACCATGATCTAGAATAAATTTTTTGTTTAAAAATATAAGTTCACAATATAAACAGTGATGAAATCTTTTTTTAATTGAGTATCTTCTAAAATTTGAGTTTGAGAGTTACATGTTTTGCATTTCATAGAATTTCCATAAATTAAATTATTTGGTTATTATAACATTTGATAGTATTCTTAAAATAGCAATTATTTGTCAAGTTTCACCACATTATATCTCGTCCCCCTTCGTCAAGAGCAATCCAAAGTTATTTTATATTTCACCTCTCTATGCGCTACCTCAAGTAACATGTCTTTAGCCTCGTAACACCTACTGTTTTCACCTTTAAAATATGCCTTTATAATATCTCTAAAAATTAAAACAATGTTTACTAAAATTATACTTGCCCATGTAGTTTTTATTTTCTATTTTTCATCCATAATTTACTTTTCTCTTGCCCAATGCGATACAGTGCAAAATCAAACTTAACAGGATCATCTAAATCCATTTTTTTAAATGACTCTGTTAGTTCTAAAACGGCTTTGAAATCATAAGTTTTTCTTTTTATTAATCCCAATTTCTGACCAATTTTAAATGTGTGAGTGTCGAGTGGTGCGAGTAAATGCTCTTTTTTAACACTTGTCCAAAGCCCCATGTCTAAGTTGTC
>JAERRW010000104.1 GCA_016735235.1 Sulfurospirillum sp.
CGTTCTTATAATTCAAGCTCTTGCTAAAAAGTATGCTTGGTTTACTGCTTGTGTAAAAGATGTTCGCATGCTTCGTATTGAGGAGAATAATGACCTAATGCCAGTGCTTGGATTGGCTTAGATTCACTCAGTTTTTTTCAATGTCTTAGAGTTCGGAGTTTTCTTGAAAGGTTTGGATAATTATGTTATCATATTTACACAAAAAAAGAGAATATTAAATGAAAAAATATTTAATTATTTTAGGATTAATTTTAATTTTTTAAGCAAACTTTAATATTTGCTTTTTTTTACTATCTAGGAGCGATAGCGACGGCTCTAACTCCATTTTTTGTATATCAAAAAGGGTTATCCTGCCTAAATTCCCTAATTCAAAGTCTACTGACGGCTATTGTTATTTTTTTCTTTCAGGTTAATTAGTTTTTTCTCTATTTCCTCCTCTGTAGTAAATAAATTATCTTGATGAATATAGAGTTTTTCTCTATGCTCATGCAACCATTCCCATATCTTTCTAGCTTGTATTTTGTCTATGTAATCATGAGGATTATCAGCATAGTAGAGCAAGCCTCTCGCGCTGCATTTAAGCATTCTATTTTCTTTGTTTTCATAAAGTGCTTCGTTTACATATTTCTCTCTGATGTACTCTATAAACATTTTTATATCGTTCCAATTCTTTTTATAATAAAAAATAATACCCTCCACTTTTCGACTTGGCTTGATTTCTTCAAAGTAGACAGGCTTTCTTGCCGTTCCTAAGTTTTTTATCTCAATATCTGTAAATTTGTTTATGTCTTTTACAGTTTGCAAAAGTATTCCTTGCTTGAATTTACTATAGTTTTTATAACTTTTAGGTACTTGTAAAATATCTTGTAATTCTTTTACATTAAATTTTCTTTCTCCATAATTCATATACTCCCTCAGCATCATGTAAATACGCTTAGAATATTGACCTTTCATCGTTAATATATAACTTTGATTAGTGAATATATACTGTTTTAAACTCAATAGATAAGGCTTTAATCGCTTATCAAAGCCACAGGTGATTGTTCCTCTATCATATTTAAAATAGGAAAACCAATTAAAAAGCTCCCACTCTTCATCACTTTTCTTTACTTCCAAGACTTTAGACATTAAAGACTTCGCATAAGACTTTAAGTCTCCAGGCTTATATACTACGCCTGTTTTAGCCTCAAACTCTTTTTTGGTAAATACATAATCTTTAAAATCTTCATCATCTTTATCTATTGCAGTAAGCAACATCATAATTAGATTATTTTCATTTTTGGTCAAGGAGTATCGTCCATTGACAATAGATGGGCTTTCTCTGAAATAATTTCTATTTGTTAGATTTGTTTGCATTAATATACCTCACTTTTTTGTTAAGTATATAATACACTTTTAATATTAACTATACCTTACTTTTTATCACTAGTATAGTTCAAGGGGTAAAAGGTATAGTTCAAGGGGTAAAAGGTATAGTTCAAAGGGTAAAAGGTATAGTTAGCTCAAAAACCCCTTGCTATCACGGCGTTTCAAGCACCCCCACAGCTACTTACAGCTTTTATAATATAAGACACTGTAAAAAGTTTAAAGAATATAGCCATATTGTTAAAAATACAAAATATTTTCTCTCATTACATTTTCTAATAAAATCATCAAGAAAAATAAGGTCTCTTAAAAATTAGTCTACGACAAATTTTCGCTTTTGTTTTTATTTTACTGTTTAAAGAAGAAATGATTTTTATATTTCATAATCTTTTCTAGTCAGATATTCTTTTTTAATTCGCATGCTTAATAATTTTTGTTTTTGGTATATCTCTCAATTTCTTTTTTTTAAGTTTTTTATTTTTATATATCACTTTAAAATACTATATTTTATACTGTTTAAAGCACTTTTAAATCGTCTAGGATTGATTTTATATCTTTTTTTGACTAATTCCTCACACAAAGCATAATTTTGCGTTTATGACGCTCTGGTGTTCCTATGTATTCTTTTTGTTCAAATATAGCTATTTCTGTCAATGAAATAACTAGTTGTTTCAACAGCTTATAAGGGGTATGCTCCAAGACTTAATAAAACCTTTTCCTTTTTGTCTCTGTATTCTCTCTTAAAAAAAGTATTTTTATACTCTCTTAGCTCTGTATTTGATAAGTCTG
>JAERRW010000004.1 GCA_016735235.1 Sulfurospirillum sp.
GCAGAAGATATATACAAGTCTCAACAAAAAGGGAGAAGTGTGATATATAGTAAATCAATATGGAGGTTTATAATGTTTGTTATTAGGGTTATTCCTGAGTGGAAGTTTAGGGGGATGGGGTTGTGATGAAAATAAATTTTAATAATAAAAATATTCTCATAGGGTATTACTTTATCTTTGTGAGTATGCTAGTATTGATTGCATTAATAAAACCATCATTAAATTGGGATATGATTGGCTATGTTGCATCAGTAAAAAATTTTGAAATAAATAATCCAGTAGAATTACACAATTTTGTTTTTCATAACTTAAAAGAGTTTGTTAGCCCAGACATGTATATTTTACTTACAGATAGCGACTCTCAATATAGAATAGATATGGCAACAAATGCAAATCTTTTCTATCAACAATTACCTTTTTATGAAATTCGTATTGCATATACATTTTGTATCTATCTAATGACTAAAATAGGGTTAAATATTTTCTTTTCCACTTATTTGGTATCTATAATTTCTTCTGTCTTGGGGGTAGTATTTCTTTTCAATGCTTTAAAAGATAAAATATATATAGGTTTCTTGTATGCACTTCCTTTATTCTTGATGTTTGCTGGAATAATAAATTTAACTAGACTTAGTACACCTGATTCAATGGCTTTTTTGTGTTTAAGTATCTTTGTATATTTATTTAGCAATAAAAAGATTATATTCTTACTTGCAATTATGCCGTTGTTTGTTCTTGTTAGAACTGATATGATTATCTTTAATTTATTAGTTTTTTTTGTTATTTTTGTTATTTATTCAAATCACAGAAAAAGTGTTTATATTTCTTTGTTAGCAACTATTCTATTTTATTTATCAATCAATAGTGTTTTCAATAATTATGGCTGGGCGACAATTTTTTCTGTTACACTAGTTGAGAGGATTAGTAATCCTGCTGATGTTATGCTCTCTATTTCTGTCGGTGAGTATTTGAAAGCATTTTTACATGGAATTATTGGCATGTTGGGAGACCGTGTGTTTCTAGGATTTTTTAGCATTACATGTGCTTTTTTGCTTATCATAAAAAAGATTCAATTTTCTTTTCAAGAGAACAAAGAAATATTTATTTATGGTTTCATTTCAATTCTATATATTTTCATTCATTTTATTTTATTTCCTGTTGTTTGGGATAGATTTTTTATTGGTTTTTATACTATGATTATTGTATCTATAATGTTATTTATTTCTAAAATAATTACAAAAAATGACCCTAGCCCTCTTTGATTTCGACGGCACCATCACCACCGATGACAGCCTCATAAAGTTCATACGATATGCCGTAGGTGATGTTAAAACAGCTTGGGGGATGATTTTGCTCTCCCCTATGCTTGTGGCTTTCAAGCTAAAACTTATACCCAACTACAAAGCAAAACAGTGGATGCTTTCATACTTTTTTAAGGGTATCGCTCAAGAGAAGTTTGCCGATATAGCAAGTGAGTATTCGCTTAAACATATCGACACTATCACAAGAGAAAAGGCGATGAGTAGAATCGCTTGGCATAAAGAGCAGGGGCATTGTGTTGTTGTGGTTTCTGCTTCTTTGGAGTGTTGGCTGAAACCTTGGTGCGATAGAAATGGCTTGGAGCTTATAGCAACAAAGTTGGAGATAAAAGATGCTAGAGTATCTGGGAGGCTTCTCGGTCAGAATTGTTACGGACAAGAGAAAGTAAACAGAATCAATGAGCTGTATGATTTGGCACAGTATGATTATGTTTATGCTTATGGCGACAGTCGTGGCGATGTGGAGATGTTGGCATTGGGTAATGAGAGTTTTTATAAGCCGTTTAGGGGGTAAAATATCTGATATGCTTTCTAGGTGAATATTCAATTACAGAAGGTGTAGGTTTAGGTTAATATCATTGCATAATACTATCAATTATGCCTAATATCTTGTTTATAGCTTTTTGATTTGTTTTTTCTATAAATTTAATATTTCTGGCATTATAATCTATTGATTTCATTTGTTCGCCCATTATATAGCCTGTAATGTTATCACTTTCAATTTTAACATGGAACGGAAAATCTCTTTTTGTGTTTGTAATTGGACATGCAAATGCAAGACCAAGATGTTGATTAAATATTTTATTACTGACGATAATTGCAGGTCTTCGTCCCTTTTGTTCATGACCACTTTGTGGGTCAAAACATAAAACTACTATGTCGCCTTGCTCAGGAACATAGTTTACCACTCTTCTGATCCAATTTTATTATCAAATGCTTCATGAGCTTTATAACTATGTGGTATATCTTTAACTAAATCATTAATATCATATTTTTCTCTTGATTGTTTTATAGGTTCTAGTACAATCTTTTGATTTTCAATTAAAACTTTCATTTTATCCCCAATCGATAAATGCAATTCTTTCATTATATGTTTTGGAAATCTTAAACCTTGCGAATTGCCCCAACTTGATATTGTTGCTGTCATGATGTTTCCTTGTATTTTGTATATCCAAAGTATATTATAAAAAATTCTAGCTGTCAAGATTAGACACATGTGATTGAATATTCGCTCATTTATCTAAACCATTGATTTTTAGAAGTTCTAACAGTTCGTTGTCAGATATATTCTCTTTTTGGGTTTTGGAAAACAGTGTCATAAGAAATATGTTTTCATCTTTATTTACAAAATAATATATAACTCTAAAGCCACCACTCTTTCCTGCTGGGATTGAGGAGTTAGAAACTCTCATTTTATAACAGTTATATTGCAGAGGTATCCCTGATTTTGGATTGTCATTTAACTTTTCTTTAAGCCCTTGAAAGTCAATTTTGATTTTTTTATATTTCTTAGATAGCTTTTTTAATTTTATTGCAAATGTCGGTAAAACTACAATACTATAATTCATCTAGCAACTCATCAAGTGTTTGTAAATTATCAATTTTCTCTGGATTATCTAAAATATCTTTCAACTCATTACAAGCATCATTAAATTCATTATATTGTTTTTGTAATTCCTGTTTGTCTATATACGACTTAATAGACTCTATTATAATATCGGTTCTGTTTAGATTGTACTCTTTTGTAAACTCATCTATTTGTTCTATTAAATAGATAGGAAGCCTTAGCCCTACTTGTTGTTTTTGAAGTTTTGCTAGTGAGTGCATAGTAAAATCCTTTTAAAATATATACTATATTATATACTATTGATATATACAAGTCAAATGATGCAAGAATAAAACTCTTTTAATCTTCCTCATAATTTATCTGTTTTTGGAGATTATAGCATCACCACTAAAAACAACCGAATCAATAGATTGGATGTTTCGCTTTCAACCAGCATACTAAATGAGGCATATTTTAAAGGTGAAATTTCAAAAAAACTTTTTATTGCTTGAACTATAAGCTATTTAGGTATTAATTTTAGATAAAATATCTATTTAAATATAATCAGGATACACAAATATGGACATAAGAGCAGAATTTTTAAACTATTTTAAACAAAAAGGGCATGCATTAGAGCCTAGTGTCCCGCTTGTTGTTAATGATTCTACTTTGCTTTTTGTAAATGCTGGAATGGTGCCTTTTAAAAGTGTATTTACAGGGGAAATTCCAAGACCAAATCCACCAAGAGTTGCTAGTTGTCAAACTTGCATAAGAGCTGGAGGCAAACACAATGACCTAGATAATGTAGGCTATACTGCTCGTCATCATACATTTTTTGAGATGCTTGGCAATTTCTCTTTTGGTGACTACTTTAAAGAAGATGCAATAGCTCATGCCTGGGAATTTGTAACAGAAGTTTTAAAACTTCCTAAAGAGAAACTCTGGGTTACAATACACACTAGTGATGATGAGGCAGAAAAACTTTGGCAAAAACATATTCCGTTGAGTAAAATTAAACGCTTTGGAGACGCTGATAACTTCTGGCAGATGGGAGATACTGGACCTTGTGGACCTTGTAGCGAGATATTTATAGACCAAGGTAGCGAACATTTTAATAGCGATGAAGATTATTTAGGTGGCGATGGCGATAGGTTTTTAGAGATATGGAATTTAGTTTTTATGCAGTATGAGAGAGATAAAAATGGAAATTTAGAGCCTCTTCCAAGACCCTCAATCGATACGGGCATGGGGCTTGAGAGAGTTATTGCAGTTAAAGAGGGAAAATTAAGTAATTATGATTCCAGTGAGTTTATGCCACTTATTGCAAAAGTTGCAGAGATTTGTAATAAGAGTTATAAATATGAAACTGGAGCAAGCTATAGAGTTATTGCCGATCATATGCGTTCAACCTCTTTTTTACTAGCACAAGGAGTCAATTTTTCAAATGAGGGTCGTGGTTATGTCTTAAGACGGATTACTCGTCGTGCCATTCGTCATGGGTATCTTCTTGGGATTCGTAAACCTTTTATGTATAAACTATTAGATGTTATAAACTCTTTATTGGGTAAACAGTATCCATATTTGATAGAGAAAAAAGATCTATTAAAAGAGCAAATTAGGCTTGAAGAAGAGAGATTTTTAGTAACTATCTCTTCTGGAATTGAAATATTTGAAAATGAATTGAAAAATACAAAAGATATTTTTAGTGGCAATGTAGCATTTAAACTTTATGATACTTGTGGTTTTCCTCTTGATTTAACACAAGACATGTTAAGAGATAAAGGTTTAAAAATAGATATTAGTAAATATAATAAACTCATGGAAGCTCAGCGTAACCGTTCAAAGTCTTCTTGGAGAGGTAGCGGAGACAAAGTTATAAGTGGAGATTTCAAAACAATACTAGAGAGAGTTGGGCAAAATGATTTTGTAGGATATTCAAGAAATATAAATTCAAAAGCAAAAGTTCTTGCACTTTTAGATGATAATTTTAAAGAGGTTAAAGTTCTTGAAAAAAGTGGTTGGATAATGCTAGATAAGACGCCATTTTATGCACAAAGTGGTGGACAATGTGGAGACAAGGGAGAGATAGTTAATTTTGGAAAAGTAACTGATACGCAAAAATTTTTTGAATTAAATTTTTCAAAAATAGAACTCAAGAGTCTCTTACATGTAGATGAAAAAGTAAATGTAAAAGTAGATATTTCAAGAAATGAGATAGCAAAACATCATTCTGCAACTCATTTACTTCATAGTGCATTAAAAACTATTTTGGGCAAACATATCGCACAAGCTGGTAGTTTAGTAGAGAAAAGTAGATTAAGATTTGATTTCTCTCATACAAAAGCCATGAGTGCTGAAGAGATAATAAGCGTAGAAGATTTTGTAAATGACATAGTAGCAACAAGCAGAAATAGCGTAACAAAAGTTATGAGTATTGATGATGCTAAAAAAAGTGGAGCCATGGCTTTGTTTGGAGAAAAATACGGCGATAAAGTTAGAGTAGTTACTCTTGGAAACAAGAGTAAAGAACTTTGCGGTGGAACACATGTTGAAAATGTGGGAGAAATTGGAAGTTTCATCATCTCTAAAGAGAGTGGAGTTAGTGCGGGCGTGAGAAGAATAGAGGCTATTTGTGGAGCTAGCTCTTTGGAGTACACAAAAACACTTAGAGATAATCTAAATCAAATAAAAGAGATAGTAAAACACAAAGATGCAATTATTGGAGTTGAAAAAATAAAAAATGAGATTCAAACTCTCAAAAACGAAGTTAAGTATCTTGAAGAAAATATTAACAAACAAGTTAGAAGTGAGACTGTAAATGGTGTAGAACTTGTCGTAGATGTGTTGAGTGCTGGGGATGTAAAAAAAACGATAGATGATTATAAAAATAAAAAACAAAGTATTGCTATACTTCTTTTGCAAGTAAAAAACAGTAAAGTATCAATAGTCGCTGGAGTTAAAAATGCACCACTAAAAGCAGATGAATGGATAAAGAAAGTTGCTCCAATAATTGGTGGCAGTGGTGGAGGAAGATCAGACTTTGCACAAGCTGGTGGAACTAATGTTAGTAGAGTTGATGACGCTAAAAAAGTAGCTTTAAAATTTGCTAAAAATATTTTAGAGAGTTAATGTTTATGATAAACCAAGATTAACATGTATAGTAATGAGTTAAACGCTATTAAAAAATCAAATATATTTCGTCAAAAAGTTCTTTATGATGAGAGTTTATTAGATTTAGCATCAAATGATTATTTAGGTTTATCAAGTAAATTTGCACTTTTAACTCGTGCTGTTTCACGTTTAAAAATGTTTAAAAGTCATGCACCAAAAGCTTCACAACTTGTGAATGGTTACCATCAAATACATAAAGATTTTGAAGAGTTTTTATGTAGACATAATGGATTTGAAGATGCAATATTAGCTGGAAGTGGTTTTCTGGCAAATTTAGCTCTCATAGAAGCACTTCCAAGAAAAGGGGATATTCTTATATTAGATGAGAAATACCATGCTAGCGGAATTTTAGCTGGAAAATTGGTTAGTGCTAAAGTAGTTACATTTGAACACAATAATCCAGAAAAACTTGAAGAAATTTTAAAAAATAGTACTTATAAAAAAGCTATTATAGCAGTTGAGGGCATCTATTCTATGAGTGGTAATTTATTGAAAAAAGAGATATTTGAAGTTGTAGAGAAATATAAAAATACACTTTTAATAGTAGATGAGGCTCACAGTAGCGGAGTAGTTGGAGAGAATTTTTTAGGAGTATTTGAACTTTTTAATATTAAACCACAATTAAATCATATAAAGATGGGAACACTTGGAAAAGCTTATGGAAGTTATGGTGCATATATTTTGTCTTCAAAACATATAATAGAATTTTTACAAAACAGAGCAAAATCTTTAATCTATACTACTGCACCATCATTAATAGATATTGAATTAGCTCATCAAGGCATGCTTTTTATCATGAAAAATAAAAAAACTTTACATGCAAAAATAAAAAAACGTCAAGAATTGGTTAAAATGTGTTTTGGAATAGACATGTTGGGATTAATTTTTACCTATGAAATGAATAGTTCTACTGAAGTTTTAAATATGCAAAATGAATTAAAAAAAAGAGGTTTTTTAGTTGGAGCTATTCGTCCTCCGACAGTTGAAAAACCAATGCTAAGAGTAATACCCAGAGTTAATGTACCGTTGAAAGATTTAAAAAGGTTATTTTATGTTTACATGTAAACAACTACATGTTAGTACAGATAAAAAAACATTAGTTGATATAAGTTTTAGTTTTAAAAACTCTTTTGCTCTTGTAGGCGAGAGTGGAAGTGGTAAAAGTTTAACTCTTAAAGCAATTTTAGGAATGCTACCAAAAAGCCTACATGTAAAGAGTAATTTTAGTGAGTTAGGATTTGAGCTAGAACGAGGTAAAAATGTCTCTCTTATTCCTCAAAATCCTTTTACTGCACTATCTCCATTGACAAAAATAAAAAATCAATTTTTAATTAAGCGTAGTGAGGCAAAAAAGTATTTTGAAATGGTTGAACTTCAAGAGAGTTTTTTAGATAGATTTCCAAGCCAACTTAGCGGAGGGCAACTCCAGCGTGCAATTATAGCATTTGCTTTGCACATAAAGCCTAAATTACTTCTACTAGATGAGCCTACAACGGCACTTGATATTAAAAGCAAGACAACTATTTTGAAGCTTTTAAAAATGTTACATGTAAAATATGGTTTTAATATGATATTTGTAACTCATGATATTGATGCTGTAAAAGAGTTGTGCGAAGATATGGCTATTATAAAAGATGGTAGAATTATTGAAAGTGGCAATTTAAAAGAGGTTATATCTTTGCCAAAAATAGAATATACAAAACGATTGTTGGAATCAGGTTTTAAAAATAGGGAGTTTAGGATATGAGATATTTCATAGTAATATTTTTTACTGGTATTTTGGTAGTAGGTGCGGGGTTAATTTACTTATATTCTCAAGTGCGTTTTGATGCATATAAAATTATAGATTATCAACCCGAGTTGAGTACACAATTGTATGATAAAAACGGTGAACTTGTTGCCAATATTTTTGATAAATATCATAGACTGTATGCCACTTATGATGAGATTCCTCCTCGTCTTATTGAAGCATTAATTGCTATAGAAGATACCGCTTATTTTGAGCATAACGGCGTGAATTTAGAAGCTATTTTTAGAGCTCTCATAAAAGATATAAAAGCTATGAAAATAGTAGAAGGTGGAAGTACTATCACGCAACAACTTGTAAAAAATACAGTTTTAACTAGAGAGAAAAAAATAATTCGTAAATTAAAAGAGGCACTTTTAGCTTTTAAAATAGAAAAAGTACTTACAAAAGAGGAGATTCTAGAGAGATACTTTAACCATGTATATTTCGGACATGGTTACTATGGTATTAAAACGGCCGCACTTGGTTATTTTCATAAAAATCTAGATACTTTAAGCCTCAAAGAGATGGCAATATTGGTAGGCTTGCCAAAAGCACCAAGTTCGTATGATCCAACTAGAAATATAGACTTGTCTTTGAGTAGAGCAAATAGAGTATTGTATAGAATGCATGCACTAGGCTGGATAGGAGAGAAGGAGTATAGAGACTCTTTGATTGAGACACCGACTGTATATAATGATACTCTTACAAAAAATAGAGCGCCCTATGTTGTAGATGAGGTTATTAAAAGAGCTAGTGCGGAGTATAAAGATTTCAAAATAGGCGGTTATAAAGTCTATCTTAGTATTGATTTAAAGCTTCAAAGCTTAGCCCAAGAGTCTCTTAAATTTGGATATGATGAAATTTTGAAAAGACATCCAGAAGATGCAAATAACTCTAATACAAATGGTGCTTTGGTGGCACTTGATAACAAAAATGGAGACATTTTAGCTTTAGTTGGCGGAGTTGATTATACAAAATCACACTTCAATAGAGCCGTACAGAGTAAGCGTCAACCGGGTTCTTCTTTTAAGCCATTTATATATCAACAAGCACTTGATGTCGGATACTCTACTATGAGTAAAATTCCAGATATATCTAGAGTTTATACAGATGAAGAGACAGAAAAAGATTGGAAACCTAAAAACTATGAAGAGAATTTTAAAGGTATTTTAACCCTAAAAGAAGCATTGGTTCACTCACGAAATTTAGCAACTATAAATCTTGCAAATGCATTGGGTTTGGATAGTGTCCATAGAGAGTTAAGAAAAGATGGGTTTAAAGACATGCCTCATGATCTATCGTTGTCATTGGGAAATTTTGGAATTTCACCACTTGATTTTAGTGGATTGTATACAATGTTTCCTAACTATGGCATAAAAGTAGAGCCAAGACTTATTAAAAAAATTGTCAATAGATTTGGTCATGAAACTATATATAAAAATAAAACAAAAAGAGTAATCGAAGAAGAACAAGCTTTTTTAATGGTTGATATGCTTAGAACAACAGTGCAAAGAGGAACAGGACGAAGGGCAAGAGTACCGGGAATTGAGGTAGCAGGAAAAACAGGAACAACTAACAACAATGTAGATGCATGGTTTTGTGGATTTACACCAGAAGTAGGAGTTGTTGTATGGTACGGTAATGACGATAACTCCCCTATGCAACAATATGAGACCGGTGGTCGTGTTGCTGGACCCGCATTTGTTAATTTTATAAAAGGATATATAGATATATACCCTCAAACAAAACGAAAGTTTATTCCTCCCAAAGGAGTATTTTCAATAAATATAAATGGAAAAAAAGAGTATTTTACAAAAACATCACCTATGCCTAAAGCAAATAGCTTAGAAGACGACGAACATAAAGGCATGTTGTTTTAATGTAGTAATGTTAAATATTAATAATCTAGTATCTTTTGAATTTATCTATTTTTAACACCATTTTTGCTAACATGTCTTGAATGATAAAAGTAGAAAAATTAAGATTATTAAAACTGTTGTATCAGTATAGGGCTATTGGTTTTGAGTACTTTAAAGAGTACAAATACATAAAAAACAGTAGTAACATGTTGCCAAATAACCTTAACTCTCTTAAAAATGTTGTTAATAATTGCCACTTGTGTAATTTAAGTAAAATTAGAAAAAAAGTAGTTTTTGGTGAAGGTAATATAAACTCTCAAGTTATGTTTATAGGCGAAAGTCCAAGAGTTGGTGAAGATGAAAGTGGGAGAGTTTTTATGGGTCGTGCTGGAGATATAATAACAAATATTATAGAAAATGTACTAAAGCTTAAAAGAGAAGATGTTTATATAGCCAACATAGTAAAATGCAAAACACAAGAAAATAGAGTTCCATCAATGGAGGAAGCTAGTGCTTGTAAGCCTTATCTTATGAAACAAATTGAAATAGTTAAACCAAAGATTATTGTTGCTCTTGGTTCTACTAGTTTTCACCACTTAACACAAGAGTATGATACTCCTATTTCTAGTGTTAGAGGTGAAACATTAAGTCTTGGAAATATAAAATTAATTCCAACATTTTGTCCCTATTTTTTACTCAGAAATCCATCTTCTAAAAATGATGTATTTCAAGACATGTTAAAGGTTAAAAATCTATTATGAGAGTTATTTTAGTACTATTAATTACGGTTATACTTATGTCTGCTAAGAGTGATAAACTCTCGCATATACCGCCTACAAAAAGTATATTTTTAAACATAAATGCTGATACATGTAATGCAAAATGCATGAAAGAAAAATTAAAAAATGGAAAAGTATTTTCTTTTATAAGCCACTACAATAACTCTATAGATGAGCTTGATTCTATGAGAAGTGAATTTGCTTATTATGAGAGAATTTTTAGAATTTCTAAAGACGAAGAACTCTCCATAAGAGTAGCACTACTTATACCACAAAAAAGTATAAGAAGATATGCTTCAACAACAGTAAACTCTGTTTTAGCATATTTGGTATCTAAGCAAAATAGTTTTGAAGTAAAGATTTTCAATACTAATGATGAAAAAGAAGAGTCCATTTTAAGAGAGTTAAAAAATATAAAAAATGAGAATTTTACATATGTAATAGCTCCTCTTACCTCTAAGGGAGCAACAACTATTATAAATAATAGCAGTGGTCTATTGGTATACATGCCTACAGTTCACAAAAAAGCTTTTCAAGCAAGTGGTTCAAATATACTATTTGGTGGTATTGATTATGATGAGCAGATAGATGTTCTTTTAAAACATGCAAATGATAGAATTGCATATTTTTCAGATGGAAGTACACTAAGTAAATCAATAAATAACTCTCTTTTAGAAAAAAATTTAGAAATTATCTACAGTAAAAGCTTAAGTAGTTCTCGTGTGAATTTCAAAGACATGTTAAGCGAAAATACTGTATTAAATGACAGTTCAATTTTTCTAAATACACCGCTTATAAAAACAAGTCTTATATCATCTCAATTTAGAGTATATGATATAGAGCCGTATGTTTTGCTTTCTACTCAAATAAACTATAATCCTATGCTTTTAACTTTAACACAATACGATGATAGAAAAAAGTTTTATATAGCAAACTCCATAGGTAAATCAACAGTAGAACTAAGAGAGTTAAATTCGTTATTTGAACATGACATAGTCTATGACTGGGTAAACTATTCAACTTCTATTGGAATTGACTACTTTTATTCAAACTATTTTGTACCAAGTACAAATAGAAGTTTTAGTGAGGACATAGTAAAAAACCAAGTACAATACGATATATCTATAATGCAACCAGAAGAAAATAAATTTATAAAAACCTTGTTTTAAAAGATACTCTCTAAAAACACTTTAGTCTCTTTGGTGAGTTTCGCAGGTCTATTATCTATAACATATACCAAAACAGATACCATTTCAAAGATTTGAATCTCTTCTATCCAGATACTCTGTTTTAGTACTAAAGAAGAGTTTTTAATACTTATAATTTTATGTTTAGCCTCAAGCATATCACCAAGCTTAGCGGGTTTTTTGTAATCAGCTTCAATATGTTTGACAACAAAATGCCCACCATTTAACGCAGGAGATTTACCTTGTTTAAAAAAAAGCTCACTCCTAGCTCGTTCACAAAATTTGAGATAGTTTGCATGATAAACTATACCACATGCATCTGTATCGTCGTAATATACTCTTATAAGCATTATAGTACTCCTTTTATCAAATATCTGTTATTTGAATTGTTAACAATTAATATTAGACCGTTTAATTATACTCCAGACATTAGAATTTATCTCTTCTAATTTAACATTAAGTGCCATATCTTGATCGCTATATTCATAATCAGCCCAAACTCGTAAATTTTGTAATTTAATAAAAACTTGATAAAGTTTTTTATCTCTACATTTTTCGATTTTACTTTTAATTGCACCATGTTTACCGCTACCAGTTTTTGAACTCAATTCATCATCATGAGCTAAATATTTATGATATAAAGCATAATAGTATTTCTGAAATATTACTCTTCTAAAAAGAGAATCATCTTTTAAAGATGTTAAATTTCCTTTTATTGTAGTTTCTTTTGATACTAATTCATAAGCAAATTCATTAAACTTTTTTGCTAAGCATAAATGTTTTTCACTCATATAGTTACATTAAAGCAATCATATCAAATAATTGACTTTGCTTTATGTTATCCTCAACGGTTAAAAATAAATCCAATTCTAAATCATCATATTGTAATTTTAAATAATCTTGATTTTCTAGTGAAATAAATAAACATAGTTTATCTAAATAGCCCTCTGCTGGTATCCATGTGTTATATACTTTAGTGTTATATTTTTCTTCTATCTTATTCAATATATTTGAAATTTCTACCTGTTTAATCATCTCTATATCATTTTTTAATGTAGAATCATGCGATGTTGAATTCTTATATGATGAGTAATCAACATAACTATCATATGACGCTTTATTGGAAAGTGCAATATCTTTTTTAGGAATATCATTAGCTAGCAACCCAGAGGTAAGAGCCATACTCACTAAACATGAACTCACAAATCTATTATATTCCATATTTTTAAATTTCCTCATCGCTAACTACTTCTTTGAATTCATCTCTATTTGCAGTATTAAGTCTATCAATTTGTTTAAATATATCTTTATGCTCATCATTTTTGATCGTATAATCTTCAACAGAAGTTACAATATCAATAATTGAACCTTTATTGTTAGAATTTTGATATTTTTCATTATTAGCTACAATTTTATTGTATTGTATTTTACCAGATGAACCTTCTACTCTTAAAAATATTTTCTTATTGTTAGTGCTAATATCATTAATATTTATTTTTATTTTTCCTGTTTCGAAAATATTTTTATTTTCTATAAAATCAATATATCTTAATCCCATTCTAGTAATTCTAGTAATTTTTTTACTCTCGAAAATTTGTATAAATAATTTTTTTAATTGAGGAAAAAATGAATCTGTCCAGCTTGTATATGGACTATTCATTACTATACCAATTACATTATCACCAAGCATTACCTTATAGTTACTATTTTTAGATGATGTAATTTCATACAATGGTTCCATTTTTAAATTTGGGTCATTTTTTCTTATTGAATCAGGTATTTGACATAACGGCAACTTAGTAATTTGTTCAAATTCATCAACTTGCCCAATTATTGCAATATAATTCTCCGCTACACTACTAGATTCGAAGTGTATATTAAATATACATTCAACAACGGTATTATTTGACATAATCTTTCCTTAATTTATCTTTGATAATACCTATTTTACTTAAAAATATATTAATCAAAGATATAATGCATCACTTACATGTAAAAATTTTACTTATCTAAAGCTCTTGCGCCTATGTTTCCATATCTATGATAAGAGTGAGATATGCTTTGCTCTTCAAAATAATTTAAAAGTTCTAGCCTTCCCTCCATCATTGGATTTGCTCTAACTATAAACTTTGTAAGCTTTGCCGCTTCACTAAATACAAAATTACTAACTTTTGAAATATCAGAATAGATTAGTCTATCTACATTTTTAAAACACTTAATAAACTCTTTTTCATTTTCTCTTAGAATTTTATCAGTTGATTTTAAAAACAGATCTCTGTTTTCATAAAGAAATGACACTACACTATTTTCTAATACAGAATCCACACTTACATGTATAGCTACTCCACTTACTTTTGCTGCAATTATTCTACTCATAATCTCAAAAAGTGTATCGCCTTTAGTTACACGAATTGAAACACGCTTTAATGGAATATAACGAAAAATGTTATCTTCACCACGAAGTTTAGAGTAGTCATGTTCTCTATCAAACTCCTCTTTAAAATTTTTCAAATAGCTTTGAAGAGTAACACTCAATTTTAAAAAATCATCTTTGAAAATCTTGTGAATGCCTTTAGTCGTCTCTTTATCCCAATTTTTTATAACATCTACTAGTGGATGAAAATATTCTGTATCGACTTTAGGATTACATGTCTCTTTAAAATTCATAAACTGTGTTACATAACTATAAACACCAGCTTTTCTACCTGCTCCAATAGCAGATTTACCCATACCACCAAATGGCTGACGAAGAACAATAGCACCTGTTGTGCTACGATTAATATAGAGGTTACCAGCCCTTAAATTTTCCCTCCAATAATCAGTTTCTCTAGCATCAAGAGACTCTATACCCGAAGTAAGTCCGTATCCTGTTTTATTGACAAGTTCAATTGCATGTTTTAAATCTTTTGCATGCATTACCGACAACACTGGTCCAAAAAGTTCATTCATGTGACAGAAGTTACCATCTTTAACTCCCCATTTTATTGAAGGTTTTAGCATAAATTTATTATCATCTACATAAGAGGGTTTCAATAACCACTCTTCATTACTCTCAAGCGAGTCTAGTGCTTTTTTTAAATTTCCATCAGCATGATTCGCCAATGTACCAATTCTATTTACATAGTTCCATACAGAGCCTACTTCAACACTAGCAGCTGCATCTTTTAATGCCGATTTAAAATCCTCATCATTATAAACTTCGTCTTCTAAAACTAAAAGAGAAGTTGCCGAACACTTTTGTCCACTGTTGTTAAATGCACTTGCTATAATATTCTTAATAGCCTGCTCACGATCGGACATGGCAGTAACTATAGTCGCATCTTTTCCGCCAGTCTCAGCTGTTAAAAATAAATTTGGTCTAGCTTTAAGCATTTTACGAGCAGTATCTTCCCCTCCAGTTAAAATTACAAAATCAACTTTTGTATTTTCTACTAAATGTTTACCAGCTAGACTTCCTGGTGCTGGAACAAATTGCAATGTATTTTTACTAATACCAGCATCCCAATAACATTTACAAAGTTCATATGCACAAAGAGATGAAACAGAAGCTGGTTTTACAATAACTGTATTACCTGCCACAAGAGCTGCTGTGATACCGCCAACGGGAATAGCAATAGGAAAATTCCAAGGAGGAATAATAACACCAACACCTTTGCCTTTAAATTCTAAGTTCTCAAAACTATTAAAGTAATCTACACTATGTCCATAAAACTCTAAGAAATCAATAGCTTCACTAACTTCTACATCAGTCTCAGTTATAACCTTTCCTACTTCAGCAGACGCAACACCTATTAAATCTAGTCTCTTTTTTCTTACTTGATTAGCTACTTTTGCAAGTATTTCAAAACGAGCCTCATGAGTCATATCTCTCCAGCCATCTTTGTCGGCCACTGCTACATCAACTGCTTTTTTTAAATCCTCCGCCGTAGGAATAGCATATTTTCCACAAATAACACCATCTTTAATTTGAGACTTATCTACTACTTTTTTTACTTTACGACTACCAATTAAATCTTTACCGCCAACAACAACAGGAGTAATTTCAATTTTTTCACCTTTTTTCTTCATCCATTTAGTGCGAATCTCTTTTGCCCACTGCTTATTTGGTGGCAAGATAAAATCTGTATCGGGCTCCCCACAATACTCTTTGGTATAAAAACTTCCGCCTTTATAATCATCCCAATTTTCTGTAAGTCTATTTTGTGTTCTTTTTGCACCAAGAAAAATATTTTTTTTATTTTCAAATGAGGCAATAAACTGTTGTTTTAACATCTCCCAATCTTCACTTCCAGCTTCTAACCCAAAAGAGTAACGAATAAAATTTTCTTTTCCTGTGTTTTCATCAAATCTTCTTACTAGGTATGCAATTGCATTTGTAAACTGCTCTTTTTTAGCGGTAGGTCCATAAAGAATAACTTCGCCACTAATCTCTTTTATTGAAACTCTAGCAGATTCGCTCATGCCTTCGAGCATCTCCATTGAAAAATAATCTATTACATCATTCTCTTTAGCAGTTTCATATCCATAAGCTAACTCAAATAAATTATGAGATGCAACTCCTAGATGAACACATGGTGCATTTTCTGGTTTCAATGCATACTCTAGCATGACTTTATAGTTACTATCGGTATCTATTTTTTTTGTATATGAACAAATTTCCCAATGCCTCAAACCAGCCTCTGTCTCTTCCATCTCCATATTTGCGCCCTTTACTAGGCGAATTTTAATTGCAGAGCCTCCATTTTTCACTCTTTTTTTAGCCCAATCTGTAAGTTTTACTTGCCATTCATGAGAATCTGGAAGATATGCTTGAAGAACAATGCCCGCTTTAAACTCTTTAAACTCTGGTTTGTTTAAAACTTTTTTAAATGTTTCAACAGTAAGTGAAAGGTCTCTATACTCTTCCATATCAAGATTTATAAATTTATTCTCTTTCTCACCTTTTGAATTTGTAAAAGAGTATTTTTTTGCTTGTTTAAAAATTTTAGACAATCTAGCCGAAAACTCTTCTACTGTATTTTCATGCGATACTGGATTTATTTGTGAAAATAGAGTTGAAATTTTAATAGACATGTAGTCTATGTTAGGATTTTTGAGTATACTCATATATTTTTCTATTCTATCTTGTGCTTCTTTTTCACCAAGAACAATCTCACCAATCATATTGATACTAACTCTTGTTCCCTCTTTTTTTCTTTTTTGTAAATGAGTATTTAATAAATTATCTTCTCCTTTTAAAACTACTGTATCGGTATCATCTCTGACACTTTTAATAAATAACGGAACAGATATATCTGGTATGTAAACACCAATATTTCTAAAAAGAAAAATCAAAAACTTTTCAGGAGTTGAAAAAAAAGTAGCCATGCCATATTTTGCAAAAATATACTCCACTTGGTCGGCCACTCTTGCGCTATTTTTTGTTCTAAAACTTTGATCCATTAAATCAATTAAAAGAATTTTATCTAAAGGACGAGCAAACATTTTTTGCATTTTTTCATGAAAATCTTTCTCAAAATTTGTTATTTTATCCACAGCTCCTAATTGCCACTTTTGAGCTAAATCAATAGCACGATTCATTACAATATCACTGTTTTTCATCTCATCTCCTTTTACAAAAAAACTATTAAAAATTTATATTTACCTTAAACTGTATAGTATTTTCTTCTCTATCTTTATTGAACCATCTTCAAGAAGTTCGGCTTCTCTTAATGATTTTTTTTCACCATTTAAATGAAAGGTAAAATCCAAACTATTTTTAAATTCTACCTTATATTTGCTAAAAATATTATTCCATGAAATTTGTTTTGAAAGTTTCTTTATAAAAAATAATGCTAGTTTTTGAGGTTTTATCTCTA
This sequence comes from Sulfurospirillum sp., assembly GCA_016735235.1. Lineage (GTDB taxonomy): Bacteria > Campylobacterota > Campylobacteria > Campylobacterales > Sulfurospirillaceae > Sulfurospirillum_A. The sequence goes on from JAERRW010000004.1 coordinate 17,509, forward strand.
TATCTAAAATACCAAATTGCTCTGGGGCATGTATTGTGTTTAGGCCAATAGAGCCTATTATTGTATTGCCAATTTTAGTCGTTATAACACCGCCTATTTTTAAATTATTTATATAAAAATCATTTGGCCATTTTAACCATGTCTTTGAACCCAACTCGCTTAAAACCTCTTTAAGAAGATATGCAAAATAGATAGAGATTGACTCCAGTTTCAAATCTTTAGATAACTCTTTACTCTCTATGCAAAAAGAGAAATAAAAATTTCCTCGGTCGCCTTCCCATGAATTTCCACGACTTCCTATGCCTGCACTTTGAAAATCGACCCCAACTGCAAATGGTGGCAATATTTTAGACTCTCTTATTTTTTGAATCATGTATTTATGAGTTGATGGAAGATGTTTATACCAACAAATTTCCAACTTTTAGCCTTTTTCCTCTTATGTAATCAATACTACTCATCTCTTTTTTTGAATTTGGCTGAACACTTTTTAGTTTTAATGCACCTTTTTTACATGCAACAGTGATACTATTTTCTTCAATAGTTATAATTTTACTCGCCTCTCCTGTTGATTTGGTTATCTCTATCTTTTTAAGCTTTAACCCAGAATCTAAAAATAGCCCTGGCCAAGGCTCAAATGCTCTAAATTTTGTATAAATTTCACTCGCTGTCTCTTCTTTAAATGAAACCAAACCATCTTGTTTTATTATCTTTTTTGCATATGAGGAATCTAAATTATTTTGTTTAAGAGGTTCAATATTTTCAAAGTTTTTTAGTGTATTTATAGCTAATGTGCCTGCCATTTTTGCAAGTTTATTAAAGAGTATATTTACATTTATATGTTTATTGAGCTTAAAGTATGAAAATCCTAATATATCTCCAGTGTCTAATCCCTCGTTCATAAGCATTGAAGTTACTCCGGTGAATTTATCTTTATTAAGTAACGACGATTGAATTGGACTTGCTCCCCTATATTGTGGCAATAAAGAAGCATGAAGATTTATACAAGGTGCAATATCAAGAATAGTTTTTGGCAATATTTGACCAAAGGCCGCTACAACTATAAAATCTGGTTTAAAGGAGTTTATATACTCATATACTTCATTAGTCTTAAGAGTTTTAGGCTGATAAATATCTACATGTAAAGATTTTCTTAAAACATACTCTTTTATGTGAGGAGAAGTTAAAATTTGCTTTCTTCCTACTGGTTTATCTGGTTGAGTAACAAGCAGTGGTATTTTTATATCTTTACATGTAGTAAGTTCTTTAAATATTTCTGTAGCATAATCGGGTGTTCCCATAAATACAACACGCATCATTTCTCCTTACATGTAAATTTACTTCAAATTTTTTGAAGCTCTAACTCTCTTTTCTTGTTTCATTTACTCCATGTAAAAGTACATATTTTATAGCTTTTAAATTTTGTCTTGATATAGAAGAGAACGGTATTATAAAATATGGAAGTGATCTGTTGTACTGATTATGACCTTGAATATCTTGACAAAATGCAGGAACTTCATCTTCAAAACCAAAATGTTTTCCATGTCTGTTTGGCTCAAGTCCTAGCATTTTTATAAACTCTTTTGATTTGTCCTTCACCTCTTCATTAGTAAGAGTATCACTTCTAGTAAGTGCGATACCATAAAAATTCTCTGAAAGTTTTTCTGAAAAGTTTTTCACCTCATGAGAAAGAATTTTATACTGCTCTTCTAGCTCTCTATAGTTTGCAATATCGATCATAAAAAGTAAAAACTTTGTTCTCTCTATATGTTTTAAAAAATCAAGTCCTAACCCTTTTCCATCACTTGCACCTTCAATAATGCCTGGAATATCTGCCATAACAAACGATTGAAAGTCATCAGTTTCTACAACTCCTAATTTTGGTGTAAGTGTTGTAAATTCGTAATTTGCAATTTCTGGTTGTGCATTTGATAAAACAGAAATAAGAGTTGATTTTCCTACATTTGGAAAACCTACAAGCCCAACATCTGCTATAAGCTTTAACTCAAGCCTTACACTTCTGCTTTCACCATTAATTCCCGGTTGTGCATAAGATGGTCTTTGGTTTGTTGGTCCTTTGAAGTGTACATTTCCAAGCCCACCTTTACCGCCTTCAATAAAAAGTATTTTATCTCCATCTTTAACCAAATCTAGTAAAACTTCTCCAGTATTATCATCTATAACCTGAGTTCCAGGCGGAACTACAACATCATGTGATTCCCCATACTTTCCATAACATTTTTTTGCCATGCCAGCTTGACCATTTTTAGCTTTAATATTTATTGAGCCTCTAAAGTGAGATAGTGTATGTGTATTTTTATCTACTCTAAAAAAAATATTACCGCCTTTGCCACCGTTGCCACCATCGGGTCCACCCATAATAACATGTTTTTCACGCCTAAATGAGACTGCACCAGCACCACCATTACCTGCTTTTAAATTTAAATTTACATTATCTACAAACATGAAAAACCTCTATCTATTTTAAAATTATTTATAATATAATCTATTGAGACTAAAAACAGTCTAATTAAAGAAGTTAGGCGAACTTTAATTCGCCTATTATTTATGCAGGAATTACTGAAACTTTGTTTCTTTTTTTGTCTTTAGGTTTAAACTCAACATGTCCATCTACTAGCGCATAAATTGTATGGTCTGTTCCAATTCCAACATTATCGCCTACATGGACTTTTGTTCCTCTTTGGCGTATTATAATATTGCCTGCCACTACATATTCGCCACCAAATTTTTTTACACCTAGTCTACGACCAGCTGAATCTCTATTATTTTGAGTACTACCTTGACCTTTTTTGTGTGCCATTAGTTTTTCCTTTTATACTAAACTATGCTTTTTTAATACTTAATACTTTAATTTTAGTAAACTCTCTTCTAAAACCTCGCTTTAGTTTAGAGTTTTTTCTTCTACGCTTTTTAAAGATAATTATTTTTTTATCTTTACCATTGCTTATAACTTCTAATTCAACTTTTGCACCACTCACAAATGGAGTTCCAACTTTAAGTTTGCCATCATTTATGGCTAAAACTTCACTTACCTCTATTTTCTCTTTTGGCTGAGCGTCAAGCTTGTCGATATCTATGATATCTCCCTCTTGAACTTTATACTGCTTTCCACCATTTTTAATAATTGCATACATTAGTATGTCCTTTTCTGAAGAGTTTTTTAATATTAAAGCAAAGATTATATCTAAAAAAAATTTAAGATAGTATTAAAGTTTATTCCTTATAATTATGTATGGAAAAAATGACTTTTATTCATACAGCACTAACATGTGAAGCAAAACCTATTGTAGAGTATTTTAAGCTACAATGCATGCAGACTAAACCTTATAAAATTTATAAAAAAAATAATATAATTTTAATAGTAAGTGGTATAGGAAAAGAGAAAACCGCTTTATATGTAAAAGATATTTTTAAAAAATTCAATATAAAAAAAGCTATTAATGTAGGTATTGTGGGGTGTAAAAATAAAAAAATAAAAATTGGATCACTATTTTGTACTAATAGACGACTAGAAAATATACAACATGCAACTTTAACTAGCGTCGATAAAGCATTAGAAAATAATGAAAATTTAAAGACTACACTTGTAGACATGGAAGCTAAAATGTTCCTACATGTAAGCAGTAAATTTTTAAGTCAAAAAGATATATATGTTTTAAAAGTCGTGTCTGATCACTTAGATACAACAATACCAAAAAAAGAGTTTGTATGGAATATTATAGAGAAAAATTTAAAAGACATGTCAAAGATAGTAACTTCACAAAACTAGAAAAAAGTTCTCAAAAGTTTTTAGAAGAAAAAGCTTACATGTATAGGTTGTCATTTCAAGATATAAAGCAACTCATAGATATATCTATTGATTTAGAAATGTGGGATGAAGAGAGTATAAAAAAAATTTGGAAAGATAACCAAAACAAAAAAAAGACACTTTTACATGTAAAGAACATGTATGAAGACATAAAAACTAAACCAAAAAAATATATTAAATTTAAGAGTACTGCAAAAAAACATAAATTTAATTTTACTACATTTGAAAAAGATAAGCTAAGCCTTGGCACATGTCCTGTGGCTAGCCCAAAAACGAGATGTTGTAATCTTATGACACTCGATGCAGTTGAGAGTTGTGGGTTTGACTGTTCTTACTGCTCTATACAATCTTTTTATAATGAAAATAATATAGGATTTGATAAAAATTTTATAAAAAACATAAAAAACATAAAACTTGATGCTAACAAAAAATACCATATTGGCACTGGACAAAGCTCAGACTCACTTATGTGGGGAAACAAACATGACATACTTAAATCTCTTTTTGAGTTTGCAAGAGAAAATACTAACATAATCTTAGAGTTAAAAACAAAATCGGATAATATCTCATACTTGCTTGAAAATGAAGTTCCAAAAAATATACTTTGTACTTGGTCGGTCAATACACAAACTATAATAAAAAATGAAGAACACTTAAGTGCAACTTTAGAGCAAAGAGTTGCAAGTGCTAGAAAACTTGCCAATAAAGGCGTGTTAGTTGGTTTTCATTTCCACCCAATCATAGTTTACGAAGACTATTTAAAAGAGTACAAAGAGTTAGTAACTTTACTTTTAAAAAACTTTAAAACCAAAGAGGTTGCACTGGTTTCTTTAGGAACTTTAACTTTCATAAAACCAGTTATAAAAAAACTAAGAAGTCGTAATTTTAAAAGTAAAGTTCTTCAAATGCCCATGGTAAATGCTGGAGACAAACAGTCTTACCCACTACATGTAAAAGAAGAGATGTTTAAGGAAATTTATAAAGCATTTAGTCCTTGGCATAAAGATGTATATTTTTACATGTGCATGGAAGATGAGAGTCTATGGAGAAAAGTTTTTGGTTACGAATACTCTTCAAATAATCAGTTTGAGGAATTTATGATAAATAGTTATATTAATAAAATAAATTGAATGAGTTTGATGAATTTATGTTTTGAATTTTGTGGGTAGATTAGATTAAAATACAATTTATATACCTCAAATATGCTACAATATAATTATGAGATACCCTTTAGATAATAAAAAAAAATTCAATAATAATTTACTTTTTTGGTTGGATAGATTTGTAAAATCAAAATTAACTTCACTTTCAAATAGACATGTAACTAACAATAAAAAGTTATCTTATATAATAGGCATGTTAAATAGAGGTACAAAAAATATTGATGAGTTAAAACAACTAACTAAAGATGCAAGAAATATAGGGCTTATAGGAATCAATACATATATAAATCCGCTTGTAAAATTTTATAAATACATAATCCAATTTAACTATAAAAGTATAAAATATATAGACGAAGAGGTTTTAAGTGAATTTTTAGCTTCTCAAACTGGATCACTTAGCGATGCTACTAAAAAAAACTATCGCATGTCATTAGTTGCTTTTTTCTCTTTTATAGATAAACAAAATGAAGACAAAAAAGGTAACTCTCATCAGTTTAGAATTGAACTTAAAAATTGGGGAGGACTAAAAAGTTCTCATGCAACAAAACTACCATCTCATATGAGAGATGAGGAGCTAAAAAGATTTTTAGACGCTATAGAGACAACAGAATTTAAAAATTATGCTAGAGCAAAAAATAGACTTCTTATAAAAACTATTCTATATAGTGGTATGAGAGTTAGCGAGGCTTTAGGTCTACATGTAAAAGATGTAATTCTTGAAGATGATTTTTATGTTTTTGGCATAAAAGGAAAAGGCAATAAGCCAAGAATTGCTATGATAAAAAGTCAATATCTTAAAAAAGATTTGCAAGAGTGGCTACATGTTAGAGATAAAAATTCACTTTTTCTTTTTCAAAGTCGCACCGCAAAACCTTTAACACAATCTTATGTGAGTTATATTATGGATAAAATTCTTATTAATGCTGGTGTAAGAAAAGAGAAAAATGGGGCACACATGCTTAGACACACTTTTGCAACTAAACTTTATCAAAAAAATAGAGATTTGGTTTTAGTGCAAGAAGCATTGGGTCATGCTGACATAAACACTTCAAGAATCTATACACATTTTGACAAAGAGAGATTAAAAATAGCGGCTAATACAATGGATGACATGTAGATATATACCGTCCCATTTTCAAGACTAATCCAAAACTATTTTATATCCACCTCTCTATGTACCTCAAGCAACATATCTTTAGACTCGTTTCTCTCACCAGATTTGTCATATGTTCGATTGAAGTGGAAATCTTTCTGGATGCTCTATCATATCTAAACTCAAATCTACATCTAAATTTTCCCAATATAAATGTCCTTGTACAAAACTTTCAACTTTTGCTAATTCAATTTGTGGGTCAAGACAAAATTTAGCTTCACCTTTTTGACACTGGCAAATTTATATCCTCACTTATAGTTGTACATAATCCCAACAGTATGTTCTATCGCTTGGTGCTTTACTTTTATTTTTGTTATATTCCGTTGGAAAATTATCCAATGCATGTTTTACCTTTTTTGATTCAAACGGAACTGATACGAAATAAGCTTTATTTTTTAAAATAGGTGGTGTATTTGTATCTGCCTGATTCGATTCATTTAAATTAACAGCAATAATCGGTATATCCATACTAATAGCTATTTCTAATTCCCATTTAACATATGTATATAAATTTTTTGTGCTATCACCAACTAATACAACTACTTGTTTTGTATTATCCATTCTTTCTCTAAGTTTACTTTTTATTGTTTCTTCTGATGAACCGTCTCTTAAGTTGTTTAAGTCATGAGCATCATGAAAATTAAAATCTATTTTATCATTCTCTTTCCAAGCAGTCATTAGTCTATAATATCTCATATCATTATTTGAGTCAAATATAATATATGTTTTATTTTTGTAACTCATTGTCTTCCTTTTGTGTAAAATTTGATGGAATTGAATTTGATACAATTATTGTAAAAAACAAAAATGTATTAATCAACTCACTTAAAAATACAACTCTTACTTCTTGTGTTAATGGTTGAAAACCACCAAAAGTCAAAGTAAAAGCTGTAGATATGCTTAAATAGATAGCATTTATGCTATCTAAAACTGAAATATCTAATAATTTACTATCAATTAGTATCATGTCATTATAGTGAAATTTATATAAATAAGCATAACTAAATAAATAAAAAGCAATAGCCATAAGATAATTTAGAAAATTCTTTTTTAATGCTTCTCTATCATTTCTTTGCTTATATTTACTTCCCCAAGTATGATAATAAAAATATACAAATAAATTACTATAAATTAAATAGTAAATTATTAGCTTTGATGTTAATGAATTATTTTCACTTAACCAGAAAAATACTAATAATCCCCATTTAAAAATTTGATAAATATCAATAGCTATTGTACTACAACTTCTAATAATATCGACTGATACTTTTTCATCTTTTTTTAATGATAATATTGCATAAAATCTACCTATAAATTTAAATAGTTCTACCAAATTGGTATAATATAAAAAATTTATAAGTGAATTAAATAGTGGGTAAATAAATCCATTCAATTGTTTGTCCTATTTTTTATTCCATTAACTATTTTTATTTTGTAATGTATTTTACTATTTTTTTGATAAAATAGAGAAAAAATTAAAGGAGCATGAGTGTTATTAGGTGTAAATATTGACCACATAGCAGTTTTAAGAGAAGCTAGAAAAATAAATGACCCAGACCCGCTTGATGCAATAAGTTTAGTTAAAAGAGCAGGTGCGGACCAAATAACGGTGCATTTAAGAGAAGATAGAAGACACATAAATGATGTAGATGTTATTCGTATTATTGAAAACTCACATTTGCCTGTAAATTTAGAGAGTGCAATTGACCCACATGTAATTGACACTGTAATAGAAATGAATCCTAGTCGTGTTACACTTGTTCCCGAAAAGAGAGAAGAAGTTACAACCGAAGGTGGACTCGATTTGATAAAAAATTTCCAAACTATAGAAAAAATAAATTCTAGATTAAAAAAAGCAAATATAGAATCTTCCGTTTTTATTGATCCTGATATATTGCAAATCAAAATGGCAAAAAGTCTTAATTCACAATGGATAGAACTTCATACTGGACTCTATGCAAATATATATGCCATGCTAAATACAAATCTTAAAAATACATATCACTCTATCAAAGAGTTGGATTTACCTAGAAATACTTTGCAGATAAAATTACAACAAGCTACAAAACAACTTCAAACCTCAGCAATTTTAGCAAACAAGTTAGGCTTAAAAGTAGCAGCTGGTCATGGGTTAAATTACCAAAATGTTAAAACAATAGCAAATATACAAGAAATAATTGAACTAAATATTGGTCAAAGCATCATTGCTAGAAGTATTTTTACTGGTTTTGAGAATGCAGTTAAAGACATGTTAGAACTAATAAAATGAAAAAAATAGCGATTAGTGTAGGTGATATAAATGGAATAGGAATTGAAATAGCTCTTCGTTCACATGTAGAAATAACAAGAATTTGTAAACCTATCTATTGCATAAATAAAACAATGCTAAACCGTGCTAGTGCTTTACTAAAAATTGATATACCAAAAGATTTTACATGTAAAGAGTGCGGAGAAATTTTTAGTATAGAGGCTGGAAAAAGTACAAAAGAGGCTGGATTATTATCATATAAAAGTTTTTGTACTGCTGTAAAACTTGCAAAACAAAAAAAAGTAAAAGCCATCGTAACTCTTCCTATCAATAAGCAATCATGGAGAAAAGCAGACACTCCTCACATGGGACACACTGATGCACTTAGTAGTCAAGCTATCATGATGTTAGGTTGTGAAAATATGTTTATTATATTGTATACTCATCATATTCCATTAAAACATGTTAGTAAAATTATAACATCAAAAAAACTTAAAAAATTTCTTTTAAAAGTATATAACTCTTTATTGATAGAAAATATTGGAGTTTTAGGATTCAATCCTCATGCTAGCGATGGTGGAGTTATTGGAAAAGAAGACTTTAAAATAGTAGACGCTATAAAAAAAGTTAATAAAAAATTGGGTCGTGAAGTATTTAAAGGACCTCTAGTTCCCGATACCGCTTTTACAAGAAAAAATAGAGAAATATTTAAATATTTTGTTTGCATGTATCATGACCAAGGTCTCATACCACTTAAAGCACTCTATTTTGATGAGAGTATAAATGTAAGTTTAAATGCAGGAATTATAAGAACTTCTGTAGATCATGGAACAGCATATAACATTGCATATAAAAATAAAAATCCATCAACTACAAGTTTTATTAATGCAATTAAAAAAGCAACTAGCTTATGTTTAAATTAAAAAAACATAGCGACAAAATCTCTATAACTATAGTTTTATAATAATTTTTATATAATGCATGTGCTGACAACAATTTAATTAATTTTACTTATGAAAGGAAATAATATACTCAATGCAGTATTTATCAATAAAAGGCAATCAAAAACTAAAAGGTTCTGTTGGTATATCAGGAGCAAAAAATGCTGCTCTTCCACTTCTCGCTGTAACTCTTCTCTCAAAAAATAGAGTATCTATTGAAAATATACCAGAAGTTGAAGATGTAAAAACACTTCTTACTCTTTTAGGAAATTTAGGCTCAAACTCTTCTTGTAGCAATAACCATGTAACTATTGACACAACAGAAGTAAAATCCGCTTGTGCGAACTACGAAATAGTTAAAAAAATGAGAGCTTCAATATTGACTTTAGGTCCTCTATTGGCTCGTTTTGGTCACTGTGAGGTTTCACTACCGGGAGGTTGTGCCATAGGACAACGACCAATTGATTTACATCTCAATGCACTAGAACAGATGGGTGCAACAATAGAATTAAAAGATGGCTATGTTGTAGCTAAAGCACCTAATGGATTAAAAGGTGCGGCTATAATATTCAATAAAATAACAGTAACAGGAAGTGAAAATATTATTATGGCTGCATCTTTGGCTCATGGTGTTACTAAGCTTGTTAATGTAGCAAAAGAGCCTGAAGTAGTACAACTTTGTGAAGTACTTCAAGATGCTGGAGTTGTTATTGAGGGAGTAGGAACTTCTAATTTAATCATTTTTGGCAGTTGTGGAAAACTACTTGACATGAAAAATTTTAAAGTAATTCCAGACCGAATAGAAGCTGGAACATATTTATGTGCTGGAGCTATTACAAACTCAAAAATAACAGTAACAAATGTAAACCCAAACCACATGAAAGAGATAACATTAAAACTTATACAAATGGGGTTTGGTATTAAAGAGACTAAAAGTACCATAACAATACTTCCAGCAAAAAAAATACTGCCTATACATATTGAGACAACAGAGTATCCGGGTTTTCCTACAGATATGCAAGCACAATTTATGGCACTTTGTACACAAGCTAATGGTACAAGTGTCATAAATGAGAGACTATTTGAAAATAGATTTATGCATGTTAGTGAACTAGGTCGCATGGGAACTAATATTAAATTAGAAGGTCATAGTGCAACAATACAAGGAGACTCTCAACTAAACTCGGCAGATGTTATGGCAACAGACCTTAGAGCTAGTTCGGCACTTATACTTGCTGGATTTGTAGCAAAAGGGACAACAAAAATTCATAGAATATATCATCTAGACCGTGGGTACGAAAACTTAGAGGGTAAATTTTCTAAGCTCGGAGCAAAAATTGAAAGATTAGAAGAGTAATGAAAAAACTAAAAATAATTAATTTTGATAAAGCAGTAGAGAGATCACAAAATTTAATAAAACAAGATCTTCAACAAGAGTATGTCTCTTTATTTAATTCACTTGGTCGAACTTTAGCTCAAAATATTACATGTAGAAAAAATCTACCAGCTTTTAATAATGCAGCAATGGATGGCTTTGCTTTTAAACATTCCGATAGTGAAAAAGTATTAAAAATTGTATCTACTATACATGCGGGCATGAGTATTAAGCCATGCTTAGGCAAAGATGAGTGTTATAAAATTATGACTGGGGCAAAAGTTCCAAATGATGCCGATACTGTTATAGCTTTTGAAAATACTCTCGATTACAATAAAACACAAATTAGAATTGAAAAAAGTTCAAAACGAAGAAATGCCCTTCGCCTAAAAGGAGAGGAGCAAAAAATAGGTAATCTTCTATTTGAAAAAGGCATTATTTTAAACTCAAGCCATATAGCTATGCTAGCCTCGCAAGGAGTGAATACAATTTTAGTCTATAGAAAAATAAACATCGCTATTTTTTCAACAGGCAATGAATTAAAAGAGCCGTGGGAAGTAGCTAGTGATGATGAGATCTATAATGCAAATTCATCTGCCTTGCTATCATTACTGCATGAGCATGGGTTTGAGGCTAATTATTGTGGAGTTATTCCCGATAATTTAGAAGAGAGTATAAAGTATTTTAAGAACATGCATCACTATGATGCCATAGTTACAACTGGTGGCATTAGTGTAGGAGAAGCTGATTTTATAGAAGAAGCATTAAAAATAAATGGTTTTAAAGAGTTTTTTCATGGAATTAACATAAAGCCCGGCCGCCCAACAATGATGGGAATAATGAGAGATACTTTAGTGTCCTCCATGCCCGGAAACCCTTTAGCTGCTTATGTAAATGCATTTTTATTTTTAATCCCTGCTTTAAAAAATCTTCAAGGCATAAAGAGAGTTAAACATGAAAAAGTTTTAGTAAAAAATCTTGAAGAGTTTGAAGTAAAAGCAGGAAGAGTAAATATAGTCTTGGGTCATTTAAAAGAGCATAAATTTAAAGTTTTTGAACAAAATAGATACGATTCTGGTATGATTACTCCTATTGTAAAAAGCAATGCAATTTTAATCACAACAGAGAATCAAAGTAAAATTGAAAAAAATACCGATATTGAAGTGATACTTTTCTAGAATTTAATAAAAATTTTGAATGGAGGGAAACCCCCCACCAATTGTATGAGACCGTAAATTAAAATGTATAATTTGCAAGAAATTTAATCGCATTGTAGTCATCATCTCCATCTTCAGCAGTTACCTCCACATAAAGAGCTGATATAGTAAATTCGTCATTAAAACCATACTCTGCAAGAATATTTAACTCATCTTCCTCGTTAGAACCATATTTAGTCTGTCCATACATACCACTCAAAACTAGTCTATCTAACTCATACCCAATAGCAGTGTAAACAGTATCTGCATCTTTTTCATATACTTGATTACCATCTTCTAGTGGATTTATACTATCTCCTGCTGTATCCATACTGCCAATACCGCCATCTTTATCAGTTGTGATATAGCCAAGATTTAAGCTTATTCCACTATGTTTTCCTCTGATTTCGGCATTTACTATTGAGCCATCATCTGCACTATTGCCATCTTCGCTAGTTACGGCATACTGAGCAGTAATACCAGACATGTCATTATCATAATCCACTTTTGCACCATACCAGTCTGCTATATCTTTTGCATTATAGCCATAAGCATTTAAAACTAGTCCATCAACACCCTCGTACTTGATATCTATCACACTTGCTCCATGTTTACCAGTATCTTCATAATCTTCAAGTGGTGCATCTAGATCAGCCACTGTTTTTCTATCACTATGTCCAATAACAATGGTGGTGTCAGGCACTGCTGTTATGCCAAGTATATAAGCTTCATTATAATCAGTTAGCCACTCTAGTTCTAACTCTTGACGACCTGCAGTTGCAGTAAAATACTCATTAACATAAGAGATATTTGCTGTATGCATTAAAGCCGATACTTGTGTATAGCCATCATCTACACCATCTATACCAGCATTAAAATCACCATCTTCCTTTTCGCTTAGTCTATGACTACTTCTAAAACCAACAACTGCTTTAAAGCCATTAAAATCACCAGTTTCATATCCTAACTCAATAGAACCCATGCTAAAACCTGAATCTTTGTTCTCTCCACTATTGTTTTGCGTTTGATTGTGTAAAATCAATCCACCATTTACTGCACCATCTGTAAAGGCACTCTTCAAATTCTCTGATGCATCTGCACTTAGATTTGATACAACAAGACAACTTATAACTGCTAAACTTAACTTTAATCTCATAATTACTCCTTAATATAAATGATATTAATAATCATTCTTAGAATTATATCATTGTTGACTTAGCTTACACTTAATCTAAATACACCATCAGCTCTTAGAGTAATTAAGAACCTAGAAAAGTTTGTTTTTAGTCTCTGTTTTGTGAATATATCATTAATACTTCGCTAAATAAGTTTCAAAAAAGATATAATACAAGGTTTTAAAAGTTAAACTTTATGTAGATTAAGGAATTTTATGAAATATGATATTATAGTAATAGGCGGTGGACATGCAGGCATAGAAGCGGCACTATTAAGTGCAAAAAGTAACAAAAAAACACTACTTATAACAACTCTTAAAAAACAAATAGGAGCTATTAGTTGCAACCCGGCAATTGGTGGACTTGCAAAAGGTCATCTTGTAAAAGAGATAGATGCTCTTGGTGGTCAAATGGGGATAGCAACAGATAATAATGGAATTCAATACAGAATTTTAAACCAATCAAAAGGTCCCGCAGTAAGAGGGAGTCGTGTTCAAATAGACATGGATAAATATAAAATATATATGAGAAATTTAGTTTTAAATACTCATAATTTACATGTTGTTCAAGAGATGGCTGAAGAGTTAATTACTAAAAATGGAGCTGTAATGGGCATTATTACTAATCTAAAAAATCATTACCATGCAGAAAAAATTATTTTAACAGTAGGAACATTTTTAAAAGGTCTTATTCATATAGGAGAGAACAAACAAGAAGCTGGTCGCATGGGAGAACCGCCTGCAAACAAGCTTTCAGATTCAATGCGTTCTTTAGAATTTAACATGGGAAGACTCAAAACTGGAACTTGTGCAAGAGTAGATGCTAAAAGTATAGATTTTACAAAAATGGAAGCACAATTAGGAGATGAAACTCCAACTCCATTTAGCTTTAGAACTAACAAAAACAGTTTTAATCCAAAACAACTTCCATGTTACATTACATACACAAATGAAAATACACATCAAATCATAGAAAATAACTTTCACAAAGCACCTCTTTTTACTGGTCAAATCGAGGGAACAGGTCCTAGATACTGCCCTAGTATTGAAGATAAAATATATAGATTTAGAGATAAAAGCAGACATCATCTTTTTGTAGAACCTCAAACACTTGATGCCACAGAGTACTATATTAATGGACTAACAACCTCTTTACCTTCGAAAATACAACTAGAGATGATTCGCTCTATTGTTGGTTTTGAAAATGCAAAAATTGTAAAATATGGTTATGCAATAGAGTATGATTATATAAATCCAACCGAACTCAAACACACACTTGAAACTAAAAAAGTAAGTGGCTTATATTGTGCTGGACAAATAAATGGAACTACTGGATACGAAGAAGCGGGCGCACAAGGTTTTATGGCAGGCATTAATGCGGTATTAAGCATTGATGATAAAGAGCCTTTTATACTTAGGCGTGATGAAGCATATATAGGTGTTCTTATTGATGATTTAGTTACAAAAGGGACTAAAGAACCATATCGCATGTTTACAAGTCGTGCAGAGTATAGACTTCTTCTTAGAGAAGATAATGCAGATTTAAGATTAACACCTTATGGCTATAAATTTGGACTAATAGATGATGAGGCTCATAATCGAGTTATATTAAAAAAAGAGAAACTCTCCATTGGTTTAAATTATCTTGAAAATAATTTTTTAACACCTTCAAAAGAGAATATCGCATATCTAAAAAGTATTGGTGAAGAAAAAATAGTAGATAAAATGTCTCTACAAAAAATTGTTGCAAGAAAAAGTTTTACTATAGAAAAATTAGAACTTCTTTCAAAAATGATAAAAAATTTTACACCAGAAGTAAAAGAGCAGATTTTAGTAGAATCAAAATATAAAAGTTACATAGAAAAACAGCAAAAACAGATAGATAAAATGAAAGACATGTTGTGTATTAAAATTCCACCTATGATGGACTTTAACTCTATTTCCGGCTTAAGTAATGAAATAGTAGAGAAATTACAAAAATTTATGCCACTAACCTTATTTGACGCAAGCAAAATAAGTGGCATAACGCCTGTCTCTTTAGATATACTGCATATCTATATAAAAATGTACTCTAAAACCAAAAAGACTAATTATGATCCATTGAGTGCTAGTTTTTTAAATAACTCTCCACGAGAAACATAAGAACTAAATTGGTCAAGACTAGATGCCGCTGGCGAAAATAGTACTATAGTTTGGCTTGAATGCTCTTTTTGCACCAGACTCATGGCCTTTTCAAGCTTATAGCAAGCTTTAACTTCTTTGCCTATTTTATGAGATAAATTCACTAGTTTATCAGTGTTAGAACCAATGGCAAATATCTTTACATGTAGAGATTTTAACATAGCAAAAAGAGGATCTAAGCTTACTCCTTTGTCATCTCCGCCAAGTATGCTAAGTATTTTTTTATCTTTATATCTTTTAAAGGCTTCTATGGTCGCATCTACATTAGTGCCTTTTGTGTCATTAACCCAAATTCTACCACAAGAGTCTCTAAACTCCTCTAATTTATGCTCATCTGTTTTAAAAGAGTTTATCTTTTTATAATTAATAGTGTTAAAAAGTATTTTATCTGTACTCATAGCTAAAATTGCGTCTAGTAAAAATGGGGGTTTAAACTCTATTTTGTCTATATTTATACCAAATCTAAGTGCTAAATCTCTCTCATTTACATAAGCAATAAGTTTCGCATGTGTTAAATAGTTTTCATACTTTTTAGGAACTACTGCTATGCTCCCTTCTTTCATTCTATTTAAAACATTTAGTTTAGATTCTTCATATTTTTCAAAATTACCATGCCAACTAAGATGATCGGGCTTTATAGGTAAAAGAAGATATATATTTGGAGTTGCTTTTTTTGTATAGTGAAGAGTAAATGAGCTACTCTCTAGTATCCATATTGCTTTTTTAGGGTCTAAATTTGCTAAAGGTTCACCAATATTTCCACCACTTATTGCTTTACGATTAGCAAGAAGATGTTCAACCATTTGAGTTGTAGTTGTTTTTCCATTTGTGCCACTTATCCATATAGAAAAGGGTATTTTATGTTTATAAAAATCATATTCACTTACTAGATTGTCTGCTTGTTTTATAAGATCGTGATTTGGTGGAAATCCAGGACTGGGTATTTGTATTTTACTCATACATGTAGTAAACATTTTCGGTGGCACAAGTCTGTTGCCAAATTTATCTAAACTCTCTTTTTTAAATTTATCATCAAATATAACACAGTTTTTCTCTTTTTTTGCTATTGCTTTTGTGGTTTTTCCATAACCAAACAGAGAAATCATCCCAGTTTTATCTCCATAAGTGCTATTAAATTTGATACAAGTGCTATTATCCAAAATCGAACTACTATTTTACTTTCAGCCCACCCTTCTTTTTCAAAATGATGATGAATAGGAGCCATTTTAAAAATTGTTTTTCCAAATATTTTGAAACTTCCTAGTTGCAATATAGTTGAGACAGTTTCTATTAAAAACAGGAATCCAACGATAATTAAAAGTAATTCATTTTTTGAGACTATTGCCATATAAGCTATAAATGCCCCAATACCCATACTTCCGACCTCTCCCATAAAAATCTTAGCAGGATGACAATTATGCCAAAGAAAAGCAGTAAGCGCTCCTATAAAAGCAGTTGCCATAATAACAATTTCGCCCGCACCACTGACTTTTGGAAGTCCAAGATTATTACTCAATACAGCATCTCCACTAATATACAAAAAAATACCAAGAGTAAGCATAGAAAATATAGATGGTACAGTTGCTAGACCATCGAGTCCATCTGTTAAATTAACCGCATTACTAACAGAGACAATAACAAGCACCCAAAAGAAAATAGCAAAATACTCCATCTGTATAACTGGATTTTTTAAAAAAGGTACAAAAAGTTCACTACTAATATCTGAAATAAAAAAGATAAAAATAGCTACTATAAAAGCTGAAAAAATCTGAAGTAAAAATTTGGTTTGTCTGCTAAGTCCTAATAAATTATTTCCATATTTCATTTTTAATAAGTCATCTTTGATACCTATTAAAGAAAAAAGAATTATTGCTAAAA
The DNA here is from genome assembly GCA_016735235.1 of Sulfurospirillum sp. Taxonomy (GTDB): domain Bacteria; phylum Campylobacterota; class Campylobacteria; order Campylobacterales; family Sulfurospirillaceae; genus Sulfurospirillum_A. Next base: position 34,644 of record JAERRW010000004.1, read on the forward strand.
ACCCACCAATTACAAAAATATTATCAAGTCTAACACATAAAATTGTTGCAAATATAGTTGAAGAGAGAAAAACTAATCCTCCCATTGCTGGTATATCTAATTTTTTTTGATGAGATTCGGGCATCATGTCATGTATAGGTTGAATTATATTTTTATTTTTTGTCCATTTTATAAATTTGGGAATTAAAATTAAAGTAAGTATAAAAGCGACAAAAAATGAAATTCCAGCACGAACTGTTATGTCTTGCAAGATGTTAATAGATGTTAATTCGTATATCCAGTAGAGCATAGGTTTCCTATTTCAATATTTATAAAAGGTGTATTTTAGTAGAATACACCTTATATTATGATGATAGAGGCACAATTTGGTAAAAAAAAATAATAAAACAGTACTAATAATTACAGACGGCATAGGTCATAGTCAAACAGAAAACTTAAATGCATTTAAAAGTGCAAAAACACCAACTTATGATAAACTTTTTAAAGATGTTCCAAACTCTTTTATAAAAACTTCGGGCTTGAGTGTAGGATTGCCAAAAGGTCAAATGGGAAATTCAGAAGTAGGACATATGAGCATAGGAAGTGGCAGAATTATGTATCAAAATTTGGTCAAAATATCTATGGCATTAGAAAAAGGCCTACTAAAATCAAACAAAGCCTTTAAAAATCTTTTACATGTAAAAGGTGATATACATGTAATAGGATTACTAAGTGATGGCGGAGTTCACTCTCATATTGACCATATTATTGGGTTAGTAGAAATTGCTAAAAAAAGTGGTAAAAAAATATATGTTCATGCTATTATGGACGGTCGTGATGTGTCTCCAATTAGTGGAATAAAATATATAAAAATTCTAGAAGACAAAAAAATAGATATAGCTTCTCTTAGCGGGCGATATTACACAATGGATAGAGATAACAGATGGGATAGAGTAGAGCGTGGCTATAGCGTGCTTTTTAAAAAAAATTCTACATGTAAAGAGTCCCCAAGTGAGTATATAAAAAAAATGTATGCTCAAGATATTACAGATGAATTTTGTAAACCTATGAATTTTGGACATGTGATTAAAATTGAAGATGGTGTAGTATTTGCAAATTTTAGAAATGATAGAGTAAGAGAGATAAGCAAGGCGATAGGAGGTAAAAATTTTAATGAATTTCCAAGAGATTTTACTCCCTCTAAAGTAATAACAATGACGAAGTATGATAACTCATTTGATTTTGAAATTATGTTTGATAGCATAACTCCTAAAAATACTTTGGCAGAGGTTATTTCAAATGCAGGATTAAGACAACTTCATACTGCTGAGAGTGAAAAATATGCTCATGTTACATTTTTTCTAAACGGTGGCATAGAAGAACCATATCCAAATGAGAGTAGAGTTCTAGTTCCTAGCCCAAAAATAAAAACTTATGATATGAAGCCTGAAATGAGTGCCAAAGAGGTAGGAGATGAAGTTTTAAAAGCCATGAAAAGCGAGTACGACTTCATAGTAGTAAACTTTGCCAATGGAGACATGGTGGGTCATACTGGAAACTTTAAAGCAACAGTAAAAGCTGTAGAGACTGTAGATGCACAATTGGGACGTATTTATGCCTATAAAAATGGGTACAATATTGTTCAAATAAGCGACCACGGCAACTGTGAAGAGATGGTCGATAATAGTGGCAAAATACTAACTAGTCATACAACATATGATGTTTTTTGTTTTATTGATGCCAAAGGAGTTGAAAAAGTAAAAGATGGTGGCTTAAACAATATAGCACCGACTATATTAAAACTAATGGGACTTGAAATCCCAAAAGAAATGGACAAAAGTTTAATATGTTGAGCATAATAAATTAATACATGCTGGATTAGTATATTTTTAAAAGAAATTATAACAAAATATAAGAGTTAGGTTTACAGTTCCAACTTTTAATTTTTAATTTATTTTGCTATAATTTCACAAATCTATAAAAGGAAACAAGTGAAATCGCCTCGTGGCTTTGGTAGAAACTATTTTTCATTCTCTTCAATATTAGCGTATTCCGTGCAAAATAGACTCGATGCTAAAGTATCCTCCGTATACTCTTTATTGTTAAATAGACTCTCAAAAGAGAATAAAGAAGTAGATGAAGATGACCCACCACTTGAAATTTTAGAAACCGCCTGTTTTGCTACAGATAAACCGTGCCGTTGTAACTGTTTTTACAAGCTAAGAACAAAATTAGCAATATTTCTTTATCATTATATTCCACGATGTCCATATTGCTCTACTTACTTTACATTTAGACGCTCCGGTGTGCATCCTCCTTACATTAACTATTCTCACAATTAAAATAGATAATTAAAAGGTATAAAAATGTTAAAAAATAACTACTTAGTAGGTTTTCCTCGCATTGGAGAACAGCGTGAATTAAAAAAAGTACTAGAAAAGTTTTGGGCTAAAAAATGCTCATATAGTGAAGTGAAAAAAGTTGCATGTAGTCTTAAAAAGCGTCACTGGAATTACCAAAAAGAAGCTGGCATAGAGCATATAAGCTCCAATGACTTCTCTTTGTATGACAATGTTTTAGATACATCTTTTATGTTAAATGCAATTCCTAAAAGGTTTAAAAATTTAAAAGATGAGGAGCTTTATTTTGCAATGGCAAGAGGCAATAAAGAAGAAACTGCTTGTGAAATGACAAAGTGGTTTAATACAAACTATCACTATATAGTTCCAGAGTTATCTTTAGAAGATGAGTATGTTTTAGATGCTTCAAAAGTCATACAAGAGTATCTTGAAGCAAAAAATCTTGGAATTAAAACTAAGATAAATTTAGTAGGACCTATTACATATTTGGGACTTTCAAAAAGAGTTGATGGTGGAGATTGTTATGAGTTGCTTGAGAAAATTCTTCCTCTTTATGAAGAACTTTTGTTAAAAATAAACGAACTAGATTCCAACATATTGGTTCAATTTGATGAGCCAATTTTTGTAAAAGATTTAGACTCAAAAGTATATGATTTAATAAAATATACTTATGACAAATTAGGAAGCAATGCAAAAATTGCAGTAGTTACTTACTTTGAACACTCAAATGAAGCTACAAATATACTGGTTAATACTCCCATATGGGCTATAGGACTCGATTTTATTCATGGAAAAGAGAATTTAATATCACTTGAAATTATTGCTAAAAGTGATAAAAAACTGATTGTAGGTGTTGTAGATGGTAGAAATATTTGGAAAAATGACTTTGAAAAAAGTTTAAATCTTTTAGAACATGTAACCAAGATTGTAAAAAAAGATAATATTTTAATAAGTTCATCTTGCTCACTTCTACATGTTCCTTTTACTTTAAAATATGAGGAGAAGCAAAATAGTGAGATAAAAAATTGGCTTAGTTATGCAGTAGAAAAACTTGATGAAGTCTCACTCATTTCAAAAATATTTTTTAATAAAAAGTATGATAAAAATAGTTTTTTAGAAAATTCCAAAGCAAATAAGAGTAGAAAAACTTCAAAATTAATTCATAGCGAAAAGGTTAAAAATAGGGTTAAAAACCTAAAATGTTTAGAAAGAAAAGAGACTTATGAAAATAGAATTAAAATTCAAAAAAAGCTTTTAGGTTATGAAGAGTTAGCAACTACAACTATAGGTTCTTTTCCTCAAACTCCAGAGGTAAGGCTTGCTAGAAGTGGTTTTAAAAAAGGACTTATAACTCAAGAAGAGTACTTAAAAGAGATGAAAACCTACATAGATAAGTGTATAGAGTTTCAAGAACAGTGTGGACTTGAAGTCTTAGTTCATGGTGAGCCTGAGAGAAATGACATGGTTGAGTATTTTGGAGAGCAGTTAAAAGGGTATGGGTTTAGTCAAAATGGTTGGGTTCAAAGTTATGGTAGTCGTTGTGTAAAACCACCTTTTATCTATGGAGATATAAGCCGAGCAAAGCCTATGACTGTTGAGTGGATAAGCTATGCACAGAGTAAAACTAAAAAAATTATGAAAGGGATGCTTACCGGCCCCGTAACCATACTAAATTGGTCTTTTGTAAGAGACGATATACCAAGAAGTGAAGTTTCAAAACAAATTGCAGTTGGGCTTAGCGATGAAATAGATGATCTTCAAAATGCTGGAATTAAAATAATACAAGTAGACGAAGCGGCTTTTAAAGAGGGGTATCCTTTAAGATGTTCTAAAATAAAAGAGTATGAGAGTTGGGCTGTACGAGATTTTAAAATTTGTGTTAGTAGAGCTAAAAAAGAGACTCAAATACATACCCACATGTGTTATAGTGAATTTAATGACATTATAAAAACCATAGAAGCCATGGATGCCGATGTTATTACAATAGAGACTGCAAGAAGTGGCAATGAGTTGTTGAAGATATTTAAAAAAATTGGCTACAAACAAGAAGTAGGTCCTGGAGTTTATGACATACACTCTCCAAGAGTTCCCAGTGTAAAAGAGATAAAAACACAGATAAAGTTACTTCTTGAGGTTCTACCAAAAGAACAGTTATGGATAAATCCTGATTGTGGATTAAAAACAAGAGGCTGGAGTGAAACAAAAGAGGCTCTTATTAACATGGTCGAAGCAGTTAAGCAAGTTAGAAATGAGTTAAGTTAAAGAAAATACTAGCAAGTGCAACATTTCAATTAATAGCTATTCTTATTATAAATTAAGGAATTATTTGATACAATTTTTTTATATTTAAAA
>JAERRW010000072.1 GCA_016735235.1 Sulfurospirillum sp.
TCCTCAAACCAGAAGAGAGTTTCTCTAATGAACTATTAAGATTTCTATTGTTCAAAATAGCACTGTTATGTGAATTTAAAGCCGCTACATTTGTATTGATTTTAAAACTCATGATAATCCTTTAATATTAAAATTAAAGCAAAAAGCATTCCATATTTAAGAGTTAAATGTGCGACTAACACAAAGACTTTTTAAATAGTCTCAAATTATGCTAAAATCAATATATGAATAAAAGTATACAATTAGGGGTATTAAACTCCTTGCGAATAGATAGAGATAGTGATTATGGTTTTTATTTGGTTTCTCAAGATGGAGACGATATACTTCTACCTAAAACATATATAACAAAAGAGATGAACATAGATGACGAGATAGAAGTTTTTGTTTATACTGACTCAGAAGATAGATATGTTGCAACCACGCAAAAACCTAAAGCTATGCTTGATGAATTTGGGTATTTTGAAGTAGTGGCAGTAGAAAATTTTGGAGCATTTGTGGATTGGGGTTTGCAAAAAGATCTTTTTATACCTAAAAAATATCAAAAAATTACATTAGAAATTGGCATGAAGTTTGTTTTTAGAGTCTGCATCGATGAAGATAGCGATAGACTTTTTGGTGCTCATAAATTTAAAGATTTTATCTATACAGATGTTGAAAAACTGCATGAAAACCAGAAAGTAAAAATTATTATTAGAGAAAAAACTCCGCTTGGGTTTAAAGTTATAGTAGACAATAAGTACGAAGCCATGATATTTCACAATGAAATTTTTGAAGATATATGGATAGGGCAGAAAAAAGAAGCTTATATTAAAAAAATAAGATTAGATAACAAAATAGATATTTCACTCCAGCCAATTGGTAAGAAAAAAGAGAGTGAAGAGATCGCCGCATATAGGGTGGAAAAAGTTTTAAAAGCTAATGGTGGAGAGTTGACATGTAACTATAAAAGTAGTCCAGAATCCATAAAAGAACTTTTTGGGTTGAGCAAGAAAAATTATAAAAAAGCACTTACAGAGTTGCTAGATAAAAAAATAATCAAATTTGATGAAGATGGAATTTGTCTAGTATAGTTGCAATTATAGGAGCTGGGGCATCGGGATTAGTTGCTGCCATAGTTTCAGCAAAAAATGGTTCAAAAGTACATGTGTATGAGAAAAATAGTAAGATTGGCAAAAAGATATTAATTACTGGAAATGGTAGATGCAATGTAACAAATAAACATATGGAACTATCTAATTATCATGGATTAAACCCCTCATTTGTAAACTCTTCACTTAACTTTTTTAATGTCTCAACATGTAAAGCTTTTTTTTTAGAATTAGGAGTAGAATTAGTAGAGGGACGACGAGGTCGTTTGTATCCAAGGAGTTTAAAATCTTCTAGTGTTGTTGATCTTTTAGTGCATGAGTGTAGACGACTACATGTTGAGTTTTTTCTAAAACATGAAGTAAAAAGTGTAGATAAAAAAGATAGCAGTTTTGTTTTACATGTAAACCATAAATTTTTACATGTAAAAAAAGTTTTAATTGCAACTGGTGGACTCTCAATGCTAACTCTTTCAAGCCGTGATAGTGGTTATGAACTTGCTAAACATTTTGGACATACAATAATTCCTACACACCCATCTTTGGTTCAACTTATTTCTCAAGAAAATTTAAAAGCTATTAGTGGTGTGAAAATTAAAGGAAGTATTGAAGTTTTTGAGAATAGTAAAAGTAAAATTTTTGCACATGGTGATATACTATTTACCGATTACGGCATATCTGGTTCGGCTGTTTTAGATATAAGTAGAGTAGTAAGCTACTCTTTGCTCTATAAAAAAGTACTGCATGTAAAGATAGATCTATTTTTTGAATATTCAAAAGAACAACTAAAAAACTTACTAAAAAAACGACAACTTCATGCAAATGGCAAAAGTGTAACTCTTTGGCTAGATGGGCTTATTGACCCAAAATTAGCATATTTTATAGCAAAATCTCTACATGTGCATGTAAAAAAAGCGGATGATTTAAATAGCAAGGAGCTTACAAAATTAGTATATGCTCTTAAAAATTTAACTCTACATGTAGTTGATACAAAAGGCTTTAAAACAGCGGAAGTAACCGCTGGAGGGGTCAATACTTTGGAGATAGATTCACAAACAATGGAATCAAAATTGCAACAAGGATTATTTTTTAGTGGCGAAGTTGTTGATATAGATGCAAATTGCGGAGGTTATAATTTGCACTGGGCATGGGCTAGTGGAGTGTGTGCAGGTAAGTCTATGAGTGAAATGCAAGTTTAAATAATGAGACAAAATATTTACTATTTGTTAATTAAATATTAAATTAGTGTTTAATGTAAAGATATATACTCTCATTGTCAAGACAAAAACCTCCTTTTTTTGTAGATAACACAAAAAGCGTCCGAGTTGCCCACTTTGGACGCTTTTTTTTATGTATAAATACCACACATAGTATATTTGATGAAAATAATTCTTAAGTTCCAAATATTGTGAACTAATGGAATTTTCTTGACAAAAACTTAACATTAGTATAGAATGACTTTTAAATTACATTTAAGTAAAATTGTATTCAAACAATTCTTCCAAAACTTAAACTAGCTTTAAGAAATATTTAACACTGCAAAGAAGGTAATATGGGCGATAAAACTACTGCGTCTAATGGTTATAAAACAAATAAATATCACAATAAAAGAACTCACATTCCTGTTAAAGGTCATAAAATAGAAGATTTAAGAAACACTAAATTAGATAAACTGCTTGAAATTGCACTAAAGCTTGAAGTTGAAAATCCTCAAGAATTGAAGCGTCAAGATTTGATGTTTGAGATACTAAAATCACAAACATCACAAGGCGGATTCATACTTTTTACTGGAATTTTAGAGATTACCAATGAAGGTTATGGTTTTTTAAGAGCGTTAGATGCTAACTTCTCTGATACAGCAAACGACTCTTATGTTAGCGCAACTCAAGTAAGAAAATTTGCACTAAGAAATGGAGATATCGTTACAGGACAAGTACGACCTCCAAAAGACCAAGAGAGATATAATGCACTTTTAAAGATAGAAGCCATCAACTATTTTCCATTAAATGACAGTAAAAAAAGACCACTTTTTGAAAACTTAACTCCACTTTATCCAACAGAAGCATTTAAGCTAGAGTATGAGCAAATGAAAAAAACAGGTCGTGTATTAGATCTTTTTACTCCTATGGGAAAAGGACAAAGGGCTCTTATAGTTGCACCTCCAAGAAGTGGTAAAACAGAGATTATAAAAGAGTTAGCTCATGGTATTGCTAAGAATCATCCAGAATCTGAACTTATTGTTCTTCTAGTTGATGAACGACCCGAAGAGGTAACTGACATGGAGAGATGTGTTAGAGGTGAAGTTTTTAGCTCAACATTTGATCAGCCTGCAAATAATCATGTTCGTGTTGCAAACTTAGTAATAGAAAAAGCAAAAAGAAGTGTAGAGATGGGTAGAGATGTTGTTATTTTGCTAGATTCTATCACACGACTTGCTCGTGCATATAATACAGTAACTCCTTCAAGTGGAAAAATACTTACAGGTGGTGTTGATGCAAATGCTCTTCATAAACCAAAAAGGTTTTTTGGAGCTGCAAGAAATATAGAATTTGGAGGCAGTTTAACAATTATAGCTACTGCATTAGTTGAGACTGGAAGTCGAATGGACGAAGTAATATTTGAAGAGTTTAAAGGAACAGGAAATTCGGAACTTATTCTAGATAGAAATATATCTGATAGAAGAGTATATCCAGCTATAAATGTCATAAAATCGGCTACAAGAAAAGAAGAACTTCTTCAATCTCCTGATAAATTACAGCGTATTTGGGCGCTTAGAAGTGCAATAAGCCAAATGGAAGATATTGAAGCTCTTAAGTTTTTATATGCAAAAATGTTAAAAACAGAGACTAATGAAGAGTTTTTAAATAAGATGAATGAGTAAAGCAAGAGATTGCATCTCTTGCTTTTTAATTTCTATGAAGTGGATGTTGATAATCATTGCTTTCACAGCCACTAAGTACTGTACTTATTGCTAGAACTAGCAAGATACTTAAAATAATTTTTTTCAATTTAATATCCTCTTACATTTAATAATAGTAAAATTATATCATAAATTTTTACATATAAAGGCTTTTAATTGTCTAAAGTATTAGCATTAAAATATCGTCCAAATTCATTCGATAAACTCATAGGTCAAGATGCAGTAACACAAACTCTCACACTTGCACTAAATAAAAAAACCCTCTCACATGCATACCTTTTTTCTGGTCTTCGTGGAAGTGGCAAAACATCGACTGCTAGAATTTTTGCTAAAGCCTTGGTGTGCAAAGAGGGGCCAAAATCTAATCCATGTGAAATATGCGAACACTGTAAAATGGCAAATGAAAATAGGCATATTGATATTATAGAGATGGACGCAGCAAGCAGTAGAAAAATAGATGACATAAGAGACTTGATAGAAAATACAAAATATAGACCAAATAGTGCTAGATATAAGATATTTATTATAGATGAAGTGCACATGCTTACAAAAGAAGCTTTTAATGCTCTTTTGAAAACACTTGAAGAACCTCCAGAGTTTATTAAATTCATTCTCGCAACCACCGACCCACTTAAACTTCCAGCAACAATACTTTCTCGTACTCAACATTTTAGATTCAAGCAAATTGCAACTATAGACATAGTAAATCATCTCTCTTATATATTAAATTTAGAAAAAGTAGAGTATGAATTAGATGCACTAGAGATGCTTAGTCGTGCGGGCAATGGTTCACTAAGAGATACTTTAACTCTGCTTGATCAAGCTATCATATTTGCAAATGGCAAAATAACTCCTACAAAAATAGCCTCTATGCTCGGTCTTCTCGATCCTAAACAGTTAGAGTCAATATTTGATACTATATTAAAAAGTGATAAAAAAAAAGTTATTGAGATTATAAAAGAGTTAGAAAATTATGAGTGCGAAGTAGTTATAAATGAGTTAATAGCTCACTTAAAAGAGGCATTTTTTAACTCAGATGGAAAATTTTCAACCCTCATAACCGAAAGATTTTTTAGAATATTAAGTGAATCTAAAAATCTTCTATTTTTAAATGCCGATAATGGCTTTGTGCTAACACTACTATTTTTCAAAATGATTGAAGCTATGAATATAAAGACAGTAGAAGAGATGATAAGTTCCTTAGAAGATGAAAAATTTAGAAGCCCAGAACCAGAAGTTCTAACGAATAAGACAATAGCACCAAAAACTACATGTGAATCTTTGAGCGAAAAAGATAGAGGTATTAAACTGTTTAGTAACCTTATTGCAAAATTAGAAGATAGAAGTTATGAGCTTGCAACTTGCTTTAAGGATTATGTTGAGTACTCTAATTACGAAAATGGCACTCTTACATGGATATCTTCCGCCGATAATGAACACAAAAAGACTTTAAAACATGGCTATCCTATTATAAGGCAATTTGTTCAAGAGATATTTGGAATAGATACACAAATCAAAATGAGTCAAAGCGAAAAAAAAAAAATAGATGAGGTTTCACATGTCAATAAAGAGGACTCTACTGTGATGAAAAATGAAGAGTCTAATAACCATGTAGATACACAAGAATCAAAAGTTAAAGAGGGATTAAACGACCCATTAGTAAAAAAAGTTAAAGAGATATTTGACATAAAAGAGATAGAGATATGCCCTAAAGTGTAACTTTTAACCACTCTTAATCTATGGTAACTTTAATAAAAGCTATGTTAAAATATATGAATTTATCTACCTAATCTATTAAGATTATATATAATTAAAAGGGCTATTTTATGGAACTCAATTTAGTTGTAGAGGGCTTGAAGTTTATGGTTTTGGGTATGGTTACAGTATTTTTATTTTTAGTACTCTTGGTAATTGTTCTTCATTTTCAAGCAAAAATTATAAATAAGTTTTTTCCGCAAAAAATTATATCTATCAAAGAATCATCAAAACAAGACAATAAGGCACTCATAGCTGCTATTACAGTGGCTATTACAGCCTTTAAAAATTCAAAAAATTAAAGAGGGTTTAACAGATGGCAAAAAAATATATTGATGTAATGGATACCACTTTTAGAGATGGTTTTCAGTCAGTTTTTGGTGGTCGTGTTCTTATGAATGACTTTATGCCAGCAGTTGAGGCTGCTTGTGAAGCTGGTATTAACCATTTTGAATTTGGAGGAGGAGCTAGATTTCAAAGTCTATTTTTTTACTTAAATGAAAATGCATTTGATATGATGGATAAGTTTAGAGAAGTTGTAGGCAGTGAAGTAAATTTACAAACTTTAGCTCGTGGTGTAAATACTGTAATGCTAGATACCGGTAGCCGTGAACTTATAGATTTACATGCTAAAATGTTTGCAAAACATGGAACTTCGACAATAAGAAATTTTGATGCTCTAAATGATGTAGAAAATTTAAAGTACAGTGGGGAGCGCATAACTCACCATGGGTTAAAGCATGAAGCGGTTGTTACAATGATGGATTTGCCTCCTGGATGCAGTGGTGCTCATGATGTTGCTTTTTATGAAAAGACATTAAGAGGTATACTCAATGCTAAAATTCAATATGATAGTATCTGCTTTAAAGATGCTAGTGGAACTTCAAGTCCACAAAAAATTTACGAAACAATAAAAATGGCAAAAAAATTACTACCAGAGAATACACATGTAAGACTTCATACACATGAAACAGCCGGTGTTAGTGTTGCTTGTTATTTAGCTGCCTTAGACGCTGGAGCTGACGGTATTGATTTAGCAGCAAGTCCAGTAAGCGGCGGAACAAGCCAGCCCGATATTTTAACAATGCTTCATGCGGTTAAAGGCAAAAATTTTGATTTAGGAGGATTAGAGTTAGAGAAAATTTTAACTTATGAAGAAGTTTTGCAAGATAGTTTAAAAGAGTATTTTTTACCTCCCGAAGCTACTCAAGTCTCACCTCTTATTCCATTTTCACCAATGCCCGGCGGTGCATTAACTGCAAATACACAAATGATGAGAGATAACAACATACTTGAAAAATTTCCAGAAGTCATTAAAGCTATGAGAGAAGTAGTTGAAAAAGGCGGTTATGGGACAAGTGTTACTCCAGTAAGTCAGTTCTATTTCCAACAAGCATTTAATAATGTCATGTTTGGTAACTGGAAGAAGATAGCAGAGGGTTATGGCAAGATGGTTTTGGGCTATTTTGGACATACTCCTACAGCTCCAAATAGTGATATAATGAAATTAGCTAGCGAACAGTTAAAGATGGAGCCAACTACTAAAAATGCTATAGATATTGCGGATTCTGATGAGACAAAATCACTCAAGTTTACTAAAGATATATTGAAAAAAGAGGGCATTGAAATAAATGATGAAAATATTTTTATAGTGGCGAGTTGCAAAGAGAAAGGGATCGCTTTTTTAAAAGGTGAAGCAAAAATTAACATAAGAAAAATAGAAAAAAATAGAAAAAAAGAGAGTGCAAACATGGCAAATTCAAATGGTGAATATACGGTAATTGTAAATGGCGAGAAGTTTAATGTACAAGTTAGTGATGGACTTGACTCGACTGTTGAAGTAAAGTCAGTTGTATCAACAAAACCATTATCGCCAACAAGCACAAGTGTAGAAAAAATTATAGCCAACCTTCCAGGGTCTGTTTTTAAAGTAGTTGCAAATGCTGGAGATAGTGTTAAAGAGGGAGATGTTATCGTCATACTTGAGGCTATGAAGATGGAGATAGAGATAATAGCACCTAAAGATGGTGTGCTAATTTCTATAGATGTTAAAGAGGGTGAAAGTGTAGAAAATGGTCAGCTTTTAGCAACTATATAAGGATTTTTTATGAAACATGTTTTATTAGGATTTTCTCTTTTTTGTCTATTTTTTTTAACTAATCTTAGTGCTAATTCTCATGCGGTTTCTCAAAATATAGTTACAAGCGATAAGAGTTACGAATCAAAATCAATAGGTCAGCTTTTTGGAAATTTCTATAAGTCTACGGGAGTATATGCATTTTTAAATCCTGTAGAAGGAGCAACTAGTCATGGTGAAGAGTTATCTACTTTTAGCCAATCTGGTGGTCGTATCATTATGATATTTATCTCATTTTTGCTTTTTTATTTAGCTGTTTCAAAAGGCTTTGAGCCACTACTTCTTATACCTATAGGGTTTGGAGGATTGTTAGCCAATATACCTATAGCTGATATAGCAGGTCCTAACGGTTTTTTAGGGATAATATATAATGCTGGTATTGCAAATGGGCTTTTCCCTCTTATAATTTTTATGGGTGTTGGAGCAATGACAGATTTTGGTCCACTTTTAGCAAATCCTAAAACTGCAATTCTTGGAGGTGCTGCACAGTTTGGTATTTTTACAACATTAGTTGGCGCATTGGCATTATCTCAATATACTACAATCTTAGATTTTTCACTTCAAGATGCCGCTGCTATTGGTATTATTGGCGGAGCTGATGGACCTACTGCCATATTTATCGCCTCACGGCTTGCCCCGGATCTACTAGGTGCTATTGCTGTTGCTGCTTATTCTTATATGGCATTAGTTCCAATTATTCAGCCCCCTATTATGAGAGCATTGACATCGGTACAAGAACGCAAAATTAAGATGCAACAACTAAGAGAAGTATCAAAATTAGAGAAGATAGTTTTTCCTATAACAGTAGTTGTTCTTTGTCTACTTGTTCTTCCTGATGCCACACCTCTTATAGGTGCAGTTGCTTTTGGTAACTTTGTGAAAGAGTCAGGTGTTGCTGGACGACTATCTGCTACTTTACAAAATTCACTTATAAATATAGTAACTATTTTTTTGGGACTTGCCGTTGGCTCAAAACTTGCCGCCGAAAAATTTTTAGTTGTAGAAACATTAGGAATTTTAATTTTAGGTTTGGTAGCATTTTCAATTGGAACTGCCACAGGGGTTCTTATGGCAAAACTTATGAATAAGTTTATAAAAATAAAAATTAATCCTCTTATAGGAGCTGCGGGAGTAAGTGCAGTACCAATGTCTGCAAGAGTTGTAAATAAAGTGGGAATGGAAGAAGACTCAACAAACATGCTCCTTATGCATGCTATGGGTCCTAATGTTGCTGGTGTGATAGGTTCAGCCGTTGCAGCTGGTATATTTTTATCGATATTTAATTAAAATTAAGGGTAAATTATGTTTAAGGTAAACAAGATAAAAGATTTGGGTTTAAGTGACATAAAAGAGGTTTATCACAATCTAAGTTATGATGAGTTATTTGAAAAAGAGCAAACAGATCCATACGGATCTGTTACATCAAATGGAACATTCAGTGTCGATACAGGAATATTTACAGGGCGTAGTCCTAAAGATAAATATTTTGTAATGAGTGAGCCTTCAAGTAAAAATATATCTTGGGGTCCAGTTAATAAAGCAGTAACAAAAGAGATTTTTGATGAGCTTTTTTCAAAAGTAAAAAAACAACTATCTGGAAAAAATATATATGTCCAAGATGCTTATTGTGGAGCAGCACAACATAACAGAAAAAGTATAAGAGTAGTCACTGAAATAGCTTGGCAGGCACACTTTGTAAAAAACATGTTTATTCGACCTAGTGAAGATGATTTAAAAAATTTTGAACCAGATTTTACAATGTATAATGCTGGTAAATTAAGTAACAAAGATTATGAAAAACATGGATTGCATTCTGATGTATTTATAGTTTTTAATATTGAAGAAAATATAGCAATTATTGGTGGAACCTGGTATGGTGGTGAGATGAAAAAAGGAATTTTTTCAATGATGAATTATTGGTTACCATTAGAAGGAAAACTATCAATGCACTGTTCTGCCAATGTTGGAGTAGAAAACGAAGATACGGCACTCTTTTTTGGGCTTTCTGGAACTGGAAAAACAACACTCTCAACTGATAAAAAAAGAAGATTAATAGGTGATGATGAACATGGCTGGGATGATAAAGGTATATTCAATTTTGAAGGTGGTTGCTATGCAAAATGTATAGGACTTGATGCACAAAGTGAACCAGAGATATTTGGAGCAATTAAGAGAGATGCTCTCTTAGAAAATGTTGTGTTAGATGAAGATGGAAGAGTCGACTACAACGATGGAAGTAAGACCGAAAATACAAGAGTTTCTTACCCCATTGAGCATATTAAAAATCACAAAAGATCACTTAAAGCCCCACATCCAAAGAAAATTATTTTTTTAACCGCAGATGCTTTTGGAGTATTGCCCCCTGTGAGTCGTCTCACAAAAGAGCAAGCTATGTACTATTTTATGAGTGGGTATACTGCAAAAGTAGCAGGAACAGAGAGAGGAATTACAGAGCCAGTAGCTACATTTAGTTCTTGTTTTGGAGAGGCATTTTTACCACTACATCCAACAGTTTATGCAAAACTTCTTGGTGAAAAGATAGATAAACATAATGTTGATGTATATTTGGTAAACACTGGTTGGACGGGCGGCGTTTATGGTATTGGAAATCGCATGAGTATCAAAGAGACTAGAGCTTGCATTGATGCTATTTTAGATGGAAGTATCGAAAATGAGAAGTTTGAAAAGACTCCAATTTTTGAATTAAGTATTCCAATAAAACTCAAGGGCGTAAAAACAGATATATTAAACCCAAGAAATACTTGGAAAAACAAAAGTCTATTTGATGCATCTCAAAAAGAGTTAGCCAACATGTTTATAAAAAATTTTAAAAAATACATAACAGAAGAGTCAGATTTTTCTGGAGCAGGACCAAAGATATAAAATTAGAAAAATTGAACTAGGGCAACACGATGACAAACGAGAGAAAAACTGAAATTATTGTAAGAAGTCATTTTAACCAATATCTTAATGATATAGAGATAGAAGAACAAAGTTCTGATAATATTAAAATTGATAAATTGCTCAAAAATGCATCAAAAAATGGAGATGGAAAAGGTTATCCTGAATTTTTAATCACTTATAAAACTAATTCTGATTTATTGATTGTAATTGAATGCAAAGCTGATATACAAAAACATGAAAGTAAAAACAGAGATAAGCATTCAAAATGTGCAGTAGACGGAGTGTTATTATATGCATCATATTTAGCAAAAAGTTATGATGTCTTAGCAATAGCAATAAGTGGAGAGAAGAAAAGTAATTTAAAAATTTCACATTTTTTACATCTTAAAGACGAAAAAAAAGCAACACAAGTTTTTGGTGACAAATTACTAAGTGCAAAAGATTATTTAAATGGTTACTTAAAAAGTCCAGAAAAATTTAGACAAGATTATAATAAACTTTTAGATTTTACAAAATACTTAAATGACAAATTACACACTCATAAGATTTTAGAAAGTCAAAGAAGTTTATTAATAAGCGCAATATTGATAGCTCTTGAAAGCCAACCATTTAAGCAATCTTATGCTTCTCACAAAACACCTGAAAATTTAGCAAACTCTTTAATTCAAACAGTTTCAAATGAACTAGAAAGTGCAAATATTTGTGATAAAAAATTAAAAAACCTTAATACTCAATTTAGTTTTATTCAAACAGATACCTCTTTATCTCAAAAAAAGAAAGTCTTAAAAGAAGTTATTGATGATATAGAAGAGAATATCAATACATTTATTAGAACACATAGGTATTTTGATGTATTGGGACAACTTTATATTGAATTTTTACGATATGCAAATAGCGATAAAGGCTTAGGAATTGTTTTAACACCACCTCATATAACGCAACTATTTTCGGATTTAGCACAAGTTAATAAAAACTCTATTGTTTATGACAACTGCACGGGTACAGGCGGATTTTTAATTAGTGCTATGAAAAAAATGGTTGATGATGCAAAAGGTGATGAAAAAAAAATTAAAGAGATAAAATCTAAACAATTAATTGGAACAGAATACCAATCTCACATTTTTGCATTAGCTGTATCAAACATGTATATTCACCAAGATGGAAAAACGAATATCATAAATGGCAGTTGTTTTGACGAGGAAGTTATAAAAGAGGTGAAAGAGAAAAAACCTACAGTAGGCTTTTTGAATCCACCTTATAAATCAAATAAAAAAACCGATACAGATGAACTAGAATTTATTTTGAATAACTTAGAGTGTTTAGTTGATGGAGGAACATGTATAGCTATTGTTCCAATGCAAAGTGCATTAGCCACAAAAGGTAAAGTTTATGAATTAAAAAAGAAAATTCTTGAAAAACATACTTTAGATGCTGTATTGTCAATGCCAAATGAACTGTTTTTAAATTCAAAAGTTGGAGTTGTCTCTTGTATTATGGTTTTTACTGCTCACAAATCTCATATAGAATCTAAAGAGACATATTTTGGGTATTACAAAAATGATAATTTTATAAAAAGAAAAAATAAAGGAAGATTCGATGGTTTAGGGTTATGGGAAAATACAAAGAAAAAATGGTTATCAAATTTTATAAATAAAAAAAATGAAGCAGGTTTTAGTGTAAATAAAACAATTACAGCGGACATGGAGTGGGTTGCGGAAGCTTACATGGAAACCGATTATTTAGATATTGAAAATATTGATTTTGAAGATACAATTTTGAATTATGTAACATTTTTACATAAAAACAGACTTATTGACAAAGTTTATAATGATGAATGATTTAGTAAAGATTTCAGATATTTTTGATGTTAAATATGGAAATAGTTTAGAATTAATAAATTTATTGCAATGCAAGAGTACGGATTATAACTCTATACCTTTTGTTTCAAGAACCGAAAAAAACAATGGAATTTCTTCATTTGTAGAGCAAGAACTCGATGTTGAACCAAACCAAGGACATACTTTATCTGTTGCTGTTGGAGGTTCTGTTTTATCAACATTTTATCAACCATTGGAATATTATAGTGGCAGAGATATGTACATTTTATCATCAAAAAAACAATTAAGTGTTATTGAAATGTTATATTATGCAAAAGTTATTAGTCTAAACAAATATAGATACAATTATGGACGACAAGCAAATAGAACATTAAAAGATATTTTAATACCTAAAGATATATCAAATAAAATAAAAAATAAATTATCTTTTTTTTATAAAAACACATTGAATTATATTTCAAAAGAAGCCTTAAACTGTAAAAAAATAAAACTAAGTACAAATGATTGGTACAGTTTTAAATTGACCGAATTATTTGAAATAAGAAAAGGTGAGAGACTCGCAATATATGATAGAATTCAGAGTGATTATAATATTCCGCTAATAACTGCTTCATCTGAAAATAATGGAATTATTGAGTCTATTTCATATTTAGATTTTCAATTTAATAAACAAATAAATGAAAATAAAATAACTATTGACATGTTTTTGAATGTTTTTTATCATGAGTATAAATATTTTAGTGATGATAATGTACATACTCTTATACCAAACTTTAAATAT
>JAERRW010000082.1 GCA_016735235.1 Sulfurospirillum sp.
ACAAAACTCTTAGGCGCTACCCTAGAGACAAATCGAACTGTTGCATTTCTCATAAATTAAAAACCATCTATAAAGCCAAGACTTAAAAATTCTTTTTGTATATTATACTCACTGATAGCATATTTAAAACCAATTTGACTTTTTTTTCTTGGTGTGCTATATATTTCTCAAACTCTCAATAAATTCTTCACTTAATCCAGTCTTTAAAGAAATGGTTTGGTTCTCTAAGACATCCAATAGATTTTTGGCAATTTCTATATTTCTTTGCTCTATCCCTTGCTCTATCCCATCTTCATGAGCTGTCTCTATCTCGTTCAATCTTTTTCCCTCTTGCATAGATACATAGTCATATACTTCAAGCTCTTTTTCACTCCAGTTATATATCTTAGCAGTTTCAAATGCTGTTTTAAACTCTTTTATATCTTCATACTCTTTAGGCATCATCTCAAAGTTTTCAGCATTTTGGATGAAATATATCCACTTTTTTGCTATGGTGTTGCACTCTTGAAGAGTAATGTTAAACTTCTCAAGCTCTATAAAGTTAAACTCAAAATCTTTTACTTCTTGCTTATGTGTTTTTTCATCTAGTATGAGATGTCTTGATATATAGTCTTTAGTATCAAATATAGCAAAGTCAAGTATCCCTATGAAATATACTTTTTTAAGTTTTTTATAATCCTCTGCTTTTTTTATCTGAGCTACATAGGATTTAGATGTATAGTATAAGCTTCTTTTAGCAAAGTTCTTATCTTTTTCCACTTGCATCTCTACTATAAACTCTTCATCATCTTGGTTGGTTGCTTTAATATCGAGTATGGTATTTTTAAGGTCTTTTATCTTTGGGACTTGATAAGGGTTTGCAATAGTTACAGATTTTATGAGTTTACTATCTTTAAAATCTAAGATGCTATTTAAAAAGGAGATAAGAACTTCTGTTTTAGTCTCATCACCAAATATCTTTTTAAATGCTATGTCATTTTTAGGGTCTGCAAATCTCATAAAAATATCCTTTTTAAATTTCTATTAGTATATCAAATACTCTGTAATGATTTCGTTAAATTAGCAGTAAAAAAGAGAAAAAACAACCTATCCTTTTTCCTAGCTTATAATTTTGCCTATAGTTTTAGTTGTTAATTTTAGAAAACCAGCAATTTCTGTTTTTGCATAGCCATAACTATATGCCCTGCAGATATTGCTGTTTCTATTTATATCTTTATCTTCTTCAAAAAATGTTTCTAGCCTTTTTGTCAATATTTTCATCTTAGCATTTTTTGTTACTACTTTTGGACTTACATAGACTGTAT
This sequence comes from Sulfurospirillum sp., assembly GCA_016735235.1. Lineage (GTDB taxonomy): Bacteria > Campylobacterota > Campylobacteria > Campylobacterales > Sulfurospirillaceae > Sulfurospirillum_A. Next base: position 1,305 of record JAERRW010000082.1, read on the forward strand.
CTAAAGCATCTACTTCTAGCTCTGTTGATATGTATTCTTCATACTCTTTTATTGTCATATCAAATATCTTTGAATCCGCCAATAATTTATAATAATCACCTTTGAACCTCCATTGAAAAAAAGATTGTTGTTTATAATCTTTTATATCTATAACTATATCTGCTTTGATGGGATTTCTTTCTATATACTTTGCTACTATCTAAAAATGAGCATCATCATAAAGATAATAAGATGCAAACCTACCTTGCCAAAGATGACCACTTCTTTTATATTTTTTATTAAAATAGATTGCATAAAAAGAGTTTAAAAATTTAAGTTTTATTCCCTAATTGGGGTCTGACTCCTTTTTATCACTGTTTGCAAAAGCACAAACTGTTTTTAGGCACTCATCTTTCCAGAGTTGTTTAAATTCTATGGTTTGAGATTCTTGTAGGTTTAGTTGCATTTAATTTGTTTATTACAATCTATTTTTGTATTTTATAATATTATCTAAAATAATCTCAATTTTACTAAAAATTTCGATGGAAACTATAATGCCATCTACTATATCTCTTTCGTTATCTGGATATTCGTGTGTAAGTTTATTTCTTAATTTTCTATACTCTAACCATTGTATTGAATTTTCAATAATTTCAAACTTTTCTAATTTATCTAAAACATCTAGTAAAGACATGTTATCTTTATATTCTCCTATCTCATCTAAAAATATTTTAAATAATTTTTCTCCCATCATATCTTGAAGTTTTATAAATCTATATATAAATGTATCTATAGTTTTTATTTTTTCAAAATTTTCAAATATCTCACAATCTA
>JAERRW010000080.1 GCA_016735235.1 Sulfurospirillum sp.
ATTGAAGATGTAGCCATGTCAACTAAATCTAATACATTCTTCTTTCGATTAATTGAAATATCTTTTTTTACAATTGATAAATGCAAATAAAATAATTTATATGAGTTTTTGAAAGAAGAATGTATTAGATTTAGTAGACATGGCTACATCTTCAATAGATGATGAAAACAGTAAACTAAGTTTTAAAAATAACTTTTCAAACTTTTTATTTCAAGCTTTTGAAAAAATACATGGAACAATTATCGTAATAGTCGATGACAATACACTAGACAAATATTTTAGTAATGGTATAATTTTAGAAAAACCTATTAATTTATTTAATGAATACAAGAATTATATACAAAATTGTTCTAAAAATGATAGTGTAATTCAAAAATATTATAGTCTGATGGGATTATTATCTATAGCCTTAGATATTGATGGCGTTACAATAATAAATACAAAAGCAGAAATTATTGCATATAATGTTTTTATAGATAATGATAAAAGTACTTTAGATACAAGCGTAGTTAATGGTGGAGCTAGAAAAAGAGCTGCATATAGTATAGAAAAAAGTAAGATAAATGGAACTAAAGGTTTGTATTTTCAATCACATGATGGAGATAGTCGTTTTAAGGAGATAAAAGATGAGTAATGAATTGGCTACTATTAAGAATGAGATGATTTGGAAATCTTATAATGGTATTACTATAGAAAATAATCATCAAATGAGTATATTATCATTATCTAGTTATTTTAAAATATTAGAAAAAACAGAAACTGAAAAAATAGTAAAAGCATTTGAATTTGAAATGTATGATATGGGGCTTGAATATGCTTGGTCAAGAGCTATGAAAGTTTTAGATAATAGATTAGAATTTTTTGGTCTTGATTTTATTGCCGAAATGACAGATAGAGAAAGTTTATCCGCATTAAATGAGCTTTCTAATAGAGAAAAAATAGAGTTAGCTTTTGAATTAGGCATGATAAATAAAACTGCAAATCTATTACTAAATCAAGCCAACGAGACAATAAATCACTACATGTTAAGAGACACTTCTAGTAGTGGAGAAGAAATTTCAAAAATTATTGCACTGCCAATTATATACAATATAGCTAAATATATTTTAGGTCATGACATTGAAACACAAAGTATGGATTTTAAAAATTTTAGAGATACATTAAAAAATAATATATATAAATCTCCTAATCCCCAAATTGATAAACTTAAAACTTCCCCATATTTTTACATAAGAACAACAATTCGTACAATATTAAGCTTAATTAAATCAGCACATAAAGAAAATAATGAATCTGAATTATCAAAAGTTCTTAACAATGCAAATATTTTTATTGTAGACTTATGGGAACAAATTTTTATTGAAGACAAAAAACTAATAGGCACAACTTATGCACAAGCAATACTAGATGGACACAAAAAGACAGTTGCAACATTTTCAACAATTTTAGATACTATACATGGGTATGATTATGTACCAGAAACCACAAGGTCTAACGCATATCAAAAAATTGCAAAAGAATTTTTTAGAGTGCATTTTGATCTAAATAATTTTTATAATGAACCTGCTTATGCTAAAAAACTTAACAGTATGGGTACTGCTATGCCTAACCTTGCACTTCAAGAGTGCTTAAGGGCTGTTTTAGTTTCTAGTATAGGAAATGAGTATGGAATATCTACTTTAGCACAAAAATATAATATTAAAATTTTAGAAAAAATAACAACAGAACAGCGGAAACTATTTTTTTCAAAATTAATTATTCAAGACCAAGCCATATTAAAAAAACTAGCACACTCAAATAAAGATATGATTAATCGATGGTTTGAGATAATTAAAACACATGTTAATGATAATTTTAATATAAAAGATGTAATGGCAAAAAATATTTTTACCTATTCAAGAGAAAATAAGACTATAATGTTACAAAATGAGGCAAAGAAAGCACTTGCTAAAATTATAGGTAATTAAAGCTAATTATTTAGTGTTAAAAGATAGAAATTTAGCTATTTTCTTCCCTTGCAAACTTCTAATAACTCTTTTATTGGAAGTTTGCAAGAGCAGATTTAAACTGCTTTTTGAAAAGGTATTTAGATCTTTTTAAAAGTAAAAAATAAAATTAAAAAATCAGGAATTTGAATGGCACTTAAAGAAAATATGGAAGCTATAAAGAGAGAGATAGGCATAGAGGAGAAGTTTTTAGAAGGTTTTATGAAAACAGAATATTTTTTTAAAAAGTATAAAAAATATATAGTGTTTTCAGCTATTACTGTTGTAGTCGCTGGAGTTATGTATGTAACTTCGGGTATTATTAAAGAGAGTAGGGCAGAAGCCTCAAATAGTGCATATAGTAAACTTTTAAAAGATCCAAACGATAGTGTATCTAAGAGTATTTTAAAAGAGAAAAATGAGAGACTTTATAATTTTTATAGACTTCAAATGGCTCTCGAATCGGATGACATAAAGACTTTAAAAGAGCTTTCAGAGTATAAAAACGACCCTGTTATATCGGATTTAGCACTATATCAATTCTCTAGCATAGAAGGCAAAAATGATTTTAAAAGTGAGCTTTTACATGGATTTATCATACTGCAAGAAGGATACAAACTTCTTCAAGAAGACAGAGTTAGCGAGGCTAAGTTAAAGTTTGCACAAATTGAAATGAACTCTCCTTTAAAAAATGTATCAGATAACTTAGAACACTATCAAGGAACAAAATTAAAAAAAGTTGCTAAATGAGATATTTGCTAATCTTTTTATCTTTTTTGATATTAAGTGGTTGTGGAACAAAAAGACAAAATTTTGAACCAATATCTTTATTGGGTGAAATTGATTATGATGGAAATCTAAACTCTTTTATAGCGGATGTCACTATAGATGGAAGTACTCTAAAGAGTGGTCAAATTATAACAAAAAGTGGATTAATTGATGTAAAAATACCTAAGAAATACACTTTTTTAGGTCATTGGGAAGAGAAGTATTTAGCATCTTCTAAATGTTCAAATTTAATTATAATCGACAAAAATAGTAAAGTTTTGTATGAAAAAAAATTTGATTTTATAGTTGCGTCTGCTTCTTTAAGAGATGACATGTTAGCAGTTGTTTTGGGCAACAATAAAGTGTTGTTAATTGATACAAAATCCGATAAAATACTTTATGAAAAAAGCGGAGATAAAGTATATGCACACGATTCAAAACTAGCTACACCATATTTTTTAAACTCTCTATTAATTTTTCCAACACTTGATGGAAAACTTCTTATTGTTGATTTGAAAAAAAATAAACTTTTGAAAGATATTGTTATTAAGAGTGAACGATTCTTTTCAAATGTCATCTATTTGAATATTTTTAAAGATAGAATGGTAGCTGCGACTAAACAACGAGTAGTATCGATTAACTCCAACTCAATAGCATTCTTGGATGAAGAGATAAAAGATGTTATTATACTAGAAGATAGAGTTCTTGTTTTTACAAAAGATGGTAGAGTTGTTTTAGCGGATGCTGACTTAAAAGTTCTTAAATCAGAAAAATTTAAATTTGCAACATTTGCGGCAACTAACTACAAAGATTCTATCTATATTATAGAAAGAGGCGGTTACTTGATAGTTGCTGATTTAAATTTAACCAAATCACATGTGTATGCACTACCAGAAAAAATAGAATCATTGGTTTTTGTGACTAAAGATAAATTATTTTATAAAGATAGCTATCTTGAATTTAGTAAATTAGGAAAAAGATATAAGTGAAAGAGATAGTAGAGTATTTTTTAAAAAATAGAATTTTATTTAAATCTTTCAAAGAGATAGATACGACTTTGTTGAAAACCAGAAAAAAATTAAATATTTTTAGCTCAACAGATACAAAATTAAACTATCATTCAATTTTTAAAATAGTTAGAAAAAGTAGGTTTTTAGAAAAAAATGCAATAGAAATAGTAGAGATAGAGTACAAGCTTCAAGAGTTAGAGAAGCATAATTTTAAATATAAACATTTAATATTAGATGGCACAATTTGCTCAAAAGCTTACACTTATTTAAAAGATAAAGGATGGAGACTTCATTATGATTTTATGTGATATTGGAAATTCAAATGTAGATTTTTACCATGATGAAAAAACATGGTCATTAAATTTGCAAGAGTTTAAAGAGTATAGCCCTAAAGAGAGGGTCTATTTTATTAGTGTTAATGATTCTGTAACACAACATCTTGATGAACATTATATAAACATAGAAGAGTGGTTTAATTTTAACACAATATACCAAGACATAGGCATAGATAGAGTTGCAGCATGTTACACTATAAAAAGTGGAATAGTAATCGATGCTGGAAGTGCAATAACAGTAGATATAATGAGCGGAGGTCTTCACATGGGGGGCTACATACTTCCTAATATAAATTCTTATGAGACATGTTATGCCAATATATCAAAAAAATTGGACAAGCAGATAAATTTAAATGTAACACTTGATGCTCTGCCACAAAAGACAGAAGATGCAATATCTTATGGGGCTATTAAGTCAATATTGATGATGCTAGAGTGCACATGTAAAGATAAGGCTATCTATTTTACTGGCGGAGATGGTAAGTATTTTTCTAAATTTTTTAACAAATCAAACCATGATAGATTGTTGATATTTAAAGGAATGCTTCAAGCAATACAAGACGAAGAGAATTCAAAATGTTAAGTATTGCTCTACCAAAAGGAAGAATTGCACAAGATACACTTGAAATATTTGAAAAAATATTTGAAAAATCATTTATTTTCAATGATAGAAAATTAATTTTAGAAGTAGGGGAATTTAGGTTTTTACTTGTAAGAAACCAAGATGTTCCAGCCTATGTAATGCACCAATCAGCAGATATTGGTGTCGTTGGATTAGATGTTCTTGAGGAGAAAAAAGAAGATTTAGTTAGACTTTTAGATCTTGGCATTGGAAAATGCAAAGTTTGTGTTGGTATTAGAGATGGAGAAAAATTAGACTACAGTTCACCAGAGATCAAAATAGCAACCAAAATGCCTAACATAACTAAAAATTACTTCTCTAAAAAAGCCATGGGTGTAGATACTATAAAACTTTATGGTTCAATTGAATTAGCACCACTAGTCGGACTTTCTGATGCAATTGTAGATATTGTAGAGAGTGGAGCAACCATGAAACAAAATGGTTTAAAAGTCGTAGAAACCATTATGGAGTCATCAGCTTATTTAATAGCAAATAAAAATAGTTTTATTGAGAAAAAAAAGGAGATAATATCTCTCTATAGAAAAATCTCTAATGAAGTTAAGCCTTAGAACTATTATAGTTTAACTAATTTTTTGGGAGCATAATACAGTATTGTAGTACTTTTAGCTTTTTATTTGCATTTATTGAATTATTGGGCTAAATTAAAGATAAATTTTGTTTATTTCTATTATAATAACACTCCTCATTTTATGAGAGATTATACCAATTTTGGAGGTCATTATGGCTTTGGATTCGGCGAAAAAACTAGAAATTGTAGCAGAGTATGGTTCAAGTGCAACTGATACAGGCTCATCAGCAGTGCAAATTGCACTTATAACTTTTAAGATTAAAGAGCTAACTGAGCATTTAAAGATAAATAAAAAAGATCACTCTTCTAGGCTAGGTTTATTAAAACTTGTTAGCCAAAGAAAAAAATTAATAAAATATCTTAAACGAAAAGATTATGCTCAACATAATGAAGTAGTAAAAAAACTTTCTATAAGAGTAAGATAGTATCGTCTTGATAAAGACAGAGGGATAACCCCTTTGTCGACTAATTAACAAAAATTTAAAATTACATTTTATACGATAAACCGTACAAAGATATGGTTAAATGTTTTTAAATTGTGAAAAATTGTGTAAAAAACAAACTAAAATGTTCAAAATATAACTAAAATGTTCTTTTTTATACATAATTCATAATATTTTGCTTATATTTAGGTATAATTAAAACATTATTGGTTAAACTCTTTGACATGAAGACAAAAGATATATTCAATTTACTTCACAATGCAGTAGAATCAAAATTTTTCGGAAAAAAGATTAGTCAAAAAGAGATGGCAAATAAGCTAGATATTTCAATGAGGACATATCAAGACTGGAAACTTGGTACTTCCCAACCACAATCGGCAATTGCTATTTTTAAAATGCTAACTGAATTAGATGATGAAGATGTCTTGCATGTTGTAAGACGAATTAGACGAGGTTTAAAGGAGAATTAGTGGGCACTACGATTTCAAAGTTAGAGAGAGAATCACTAGATGAGTTATTTGTAGACATGCAAAAGAAGCAAAATTTTTTAATAATACTTCAAAATTTTAAAAAAGATATAATGAAATTTTATAAAATAGTTTTTATAAAACAAAAAATTTTAAAACTATAGCACTCACTTTGATTAATCTATCTATTTAAAAATTTGTATAGATTTTTGCTATTTTTTTCACCTATAACTATTTTTAGTTCACTTAAATTTGCATGATATATATTTTCAAAAGTTCCAAAATATAAGATTAGTTTTTTTATAGTGGCCTCTCCTATACCTTGAGCATTTAAAAGATCTATTTTCATATCTTTTGAGAGTTTTTTCTTTCTATGAGAAGAGATAGCAAATCTATGAGCTTCATCTCTTAATTTTTGAATCAATTGAAGTCTTTTATCTGAAGTTGGTAGTTTAAAATTATAATTTAATGAATAAATAGTATCATTTGCTTTTGATTTTGCCCTTATGGCTTTAGCTTCTCTCTTCTCCTTTGCAATTGCTAAAAGATCTATTTGTTGATCATGTTCTAGCAGTAGTTTTGAGGCTAGCTTGAGAAGAGTTGATCCGCCATCGAGAATCCATAAATCAGGAGGAGAATCTTTTTTAAAATTTTGTATCCTTCTTGTTAAAAGTTCTCTCATCTGCCCATACTCATCTTTGCTTTGAAGATTAAAAATTCTATAATTTGATTTTATAAATTTCTCTTGATACGCAATCATGCATCCAACCGGAGACTCTCCACCAATATGAGAGTTATCAAAAACCTCTATTGTGTAGGGTATTTTTTTTAAATCAAAAAGTTCTTTTATCTCTTCAAGTAGTGAGCTACTATTTTTATTTAAATATTGACTTAGATACTCTTTTGCATTCTCTTTAGCAATATTAATCAATTTTAATTTATTGCCTTTTTTGGGTGTTGTTAGTGAAACTTTTTGATTATATTTTTTTTCCAATACATGTTGTATATCTTTTTTTTCCACAAATTCATCTCCAACTAAAATTGATGAATTTATTAGTTTTGTATTTATATTATAAAATTGCAGAAGTGCTCTTTTATAGAGTTCGCCTACCTCATAGCCATTAGAGTTTTTTACTATATTGTGAATACTTGAAACAACTTTTCCTTCTCTTATGAAGAGTCTCATAATCGAAGCTATATTTCCTATGATTACTATTGTAAAAAGATCGAAGTTTTCTATTTTTGCAAGATCAAGATGTATGACATGTAGAGAGTTTTTAATAGATTTTTGCATATCACGCAAATACGATGCTTCTTCAAAGTTGAGATTTTTAGATGCTTTGTACATCTTTTTTTCAAGTTTTAAAATTAACTTCTTCCTATTTATTAGAAGTTTTGTAGCTTCTGTGACTATTTTTGAGTAATCTTTTTTTGAAATTTTTCCAACACAAGGCGCTAGACATCTATTGATTTGGTAAAAAAGACATGCTTTTTTCTCTTTTAAGCACCCTTTTTTTTGCACAAGTTTACATGTGAGGTAGAGAGCCTTTAAAATATCATTAGCAGAACTTGAAAATGGACCATAATATTTAATACTCTTTTTTTTATCTACTCTTCTTATAATTTCAAATCTAGGAAAATCTTCATCCATGTTTATTGCTATATAAGGGTAAGTTTTGTCATCTCTTAAGAGTATGTTGTATTTTGGATTTAACTCTTTTATTAGAGAGTTTTCTAGTATAAGTGCATCGTATTGATTTGGACTAACTATAAATTCAAGATGTGAAGTTTCATTTATCATTTTTTGAATTCTAAGACTCAATTTGTTTGAAGGTTGCAAATATGGGGTAAATTTAAAATAACTTTTTACTCTACTTTTAAGAACCTTTGCTTTCCCTATATAGAGAAGTCTATTGTGTTTGTCATAAAATTTGTATACTCCTGCACTTTGAGGAAGATTTTGCAACTCTCTTTCAAGCATTATTTTTTAGTATCTCTTCTCTAATTTTTTCACATATTTTATGAATTTTTTTATCTTGTATTTGATTTCTGAAATACCCTAAAGAACGCTCTTTGTAGACAAAAGTTGCATCTTTTAGAATTTCTGGTTCTCTCTCTTTTCTATTTGAAACGAATGCTTTTATCTCTTTTAAATTTATACATTTACACTTTGGGTGAAAATTTTCTATTTTTTTTAATATATCTTTTATTAAATTATGTTTATAATTAAATTCCATTTTAGTACTTGGATGATTTAATGCAAAAAATAGTATATTATTTTTAGTATAAATAAATTTGATAAAATTCGATATAGAGTTAGGAAGAAGTTCAATAAGAATGTTGAAACACTCCTTCTCCTCTAAAGTTTTTAAAGAAGGGTGGCGCTTAAGTTGAGAAATTATAGTTTGAGAATCTTTCATGTTTTAATTATAGCATTTATTGTATTTGGTGTTGTCGGCTGTGGTTATAAAGCTCCACCAAAGTACGTAAAAACTTCAAAAAGTTAATAATTGAAAACTCAATATGATGTATTGATTATTGGTTCGGGAGTAGCTGGATTAAATGCATCAATGTATTTGCCTAAGAGTATGGATACTCTAGTTGTAAGTAAAGATTATGCATGGGAGTGCAATACTTTTTTTGCACAAGGCGGTGTCGCTGTAGCTTCAAGCAAAACAGATATCTCTTTACATGTAGAAGATACTTTGAATGCGGGAGATGGACATTGCAACCAAGATATAGTAGAACTAATGTGTATTGAAGGGCAAAATAGAATAAAAGATTTAATGAAGTTTGGCTTTGAGTTCGATAAAGATTCAAAAGGTAATTTACTCTATACAAAAGAGGCCGCTCATAGTACCAGTAGAATTTTACATGCCGGGGGCGATGCTACAGGACGAGAATTGCACCTATTTTTAATGAAAAATTTAAAGTTTCCTATACTTTATAATACACAAGTAGTCGATATTCTGATAAAAAATAATGTCTGTTATGGAGTTGAAGTATTTCATGACGGTAAAGTATTTAACATTTATGCAAAAAAGATAGTCATTGCAAGTGGAGGCATAGGGTCGCTATATGAGTATCATACAAACTCAAGAAGTATAAGTGCAGATTTGCATGGTATTTGCTATGAGCATGGTATTGAGTTGAGAGATATGGAGATGATGCAGTTTCATCCCACTGTTTTTGTAAAAAGTAGAGTTGTGAGAAAACAACTTTTAAGTGAATCTTTGCGTGGCGAAGGTGCTACAATAGTGGATGAAGATGGTAACAGATTTCTATTTGATTATGACAAAAGAGGAGAGTTAAGCCCTAGAAATGTTGTTTCAGAAGCACTTTATGAATATCACAAAAAAACGAATAAAGATATATATTTAGATGTTAGTAATTTTCAGGAAAATTATTTTAAAAAAAGATTTCCAACAATATATTTTAATATGAAAAACAGTGGATTCAATTTACCAAAAGATAAAATTCCAATTTCGCCAGCATTTCATTATGCTATAGGTGGAGTTAAAACTGATTTTAATGGAAAAATAGATAACATAAAAGATATTTATTTTATTGGAGAAGTTGCTTCAACAGGGGCACATGGTGCAAATAGATTAGCTAGTAATTCACTTTTAGAGGGTTTAGTTTTCTCTCAAAGAGCGGCCAAAGATATTATAAAGACAATTTCGTACAATAAAAAAAATAGACACTTTGCAAGCAGTAATGAGCAACTTGTGAAAAATGGTGATAAGGAACTTAAAAATGAGCTAAGAAATTTTATGTGGCAGAACGCGGGGATAGTGAGATATAAAGCAGATTTAAAAAAAGCTTTAAATAGAGTTGAAGAGATGTTAAAATTACCGATAGGAAAGTTAATTAGGTTACGCTTACTCACTTCTAGGGGAATTATAAAAAGTGCATTAAAAAGAGAAAAATCTTTAGGTGCACACTATATTAAAGGAAAAAATTAAGATATGAAGAAAATATTAATATTGCTAGCACTTGTTAACAGTGCATGGGCATCGAATGCAGAGTCTCTAGTAGGCACTTGGGTTGGAGTTGCAGCTTTGGTAGTTTTTGTGATAGGCTATTATTTTATAGCAGCAGAAGAGCATTATCATATAAACAAAGCAAAACCAGCACTTTTCATAGGTACATTTATTTTTATATTAATAGGTTTTTATTACCTTATGAATGGTCTTGATACAAAACCACTTCAAAATGAAATAGAGCATTTGGTTTTAGAAATTGCTGGGATACTCTTCTTTTTATTGGTAGCTATGACTTATATAGAAGCACTTATAGAGAGACGCGTATTTGATACACTAAAATATAATCTTATTTCAAAAGGTTATTCATATAAAAAGCTTTTTTGGCTAACAGGAATAATAGGATTTTTCTTAAGTCCTATCGCAGACAATTTAACAACCGCACTTATATTATCTACTGTTTTAATAACAATAGAGAGAAAAAATACAAAATTTTTAATACCAGCGGCGGTTAATGTTGTAGTTGCTGCAAATGCCGGTGGTGCTTGGAGTCCTTTTGGTGACATTACAACACTTATGGCTTGGACAGCTGGAAAAGGTAGTTTTGTTGATTTTCTATTTTTATTTCCAGCTTCTATCGTAGGTTGGGTTATAACAGCGTTACTTTTATCGAGATTTGTTCCAAATGATAAGCCAGTTTTTGATGCAAAGAATGAGCCTAAGGTTACTATTCTCAAGGGAGGAAAAATTATCATAGGACTTGGTATTTTCACAATTTTTTGTGCAATTATGTCTCATCAACTCTTTCATCTACCAGCTATGTGGGGTATGATGTTTGGTTTCTCTCTACTTCAGATATACTCTTACATACACAAAAAAAAGCACAATGAAGATATAGAAGTTTTTAAATCTCTTAGTAAAATTGAAAATGATACACTACTGTTTTTCTTTGGTATTTTAGCAGCAGTAGGAAGTTTACATTTTATAGGTTATTTGGCACTTGCTGCAAACTTGTACGATATTGCAGGAGCAACAACGGTCAATATTGGTGTTGGTTTTCTCTCTGCTATTGTAGACAATATACCGGTCATGAGTGCTGTATTAAAAACAAATCCTGACATGGGACTCGATCAGTGGATGCTTGTAACTCTTGCTGCTGGTATTGGTGGAAGCATGATTAGTTTTGGTAGTGCCGCTGGTGTTGGAGTTATGGGAAAATTAAGAGGTATCTATACATTTACTGCACATATTAAATATGCTTGGACAATTATAATTGGATATTTTGCATCTATGGGTGTATGGTATGTACAATATGAAATACTAGGTTTTTATTTAAAAGGTTAAATATTGAGATACAGTAGGCTTTTAAAGTCTACTGTATAGCCCATAAAGATAAAAAATAATATTTAAAAAAAGGTATTTAAATGAAAACTAATATTCCAATAATCGTCTTGGATTTTGGTTCGCAATATACTCAATTAATAGCTAGAAAATTAAGAGATAGTGGTGTTTATTGTGAAATAGTTCCATTTTGTGAAAATATAGAAGAGATAAAAAAGAAAAATCCACAAGGAATTATATTTAGTGGAGGACCAGCTTCGGTCTATGCAAAAGATGCTTATCATCCAGATTGTGAAATATATAATTTAGGAATACCAATTCTTGGTATCTGCTATGGCATGCAGTTGATAAATCAACATTTTGGAGGAAGTGTTGTTTTATCAGATCATCAAGAGTATGGAAAAGCTAAACTAAATTTTAAAAATAACCATAAGATTTTTAAAAATACTCAATGTGGACAGACAGTTTGGATGAGCCATGGCGATAAGATAGAGAAATTGGCCGATGGATTCAAAAAAATTGGTTTTAGCGATAATTCGCCTTATGCCGCTATTGCTAACGAAAAAAGAGATATCTACGCATTTCAATTTCACCCAGAAGTTTATCACACTCAAGTAGGCACAAAATTGCTTAAAAATTTTGCAAAGTATATTTGTAAGTGTGAAAGTACTTGGAATATAGGCTCATTTGCTAAAAAAAAGATTGAAGAGATTCGCTTACAAGTTAAAGATAAAAAAGTTCTTTGCGGTGTTAGTGGTGGTGTTGATAGTTCCGTTGTTGCCTCGCTTTTAAACGAAGCTATAGGAGATAACTTAATAGCTGTTTTTGTAGACAATGGACTTCTTCGTGCAAGAGAGAGAGAGCAAGTTGAAGCTATCTTTAAAACAAAACTCAAACTTAACCTTATAGTTGTTGATGCTAGTAAAGAGTTTTTAAAAAATTTAAAAAATATAACAGACCCAGAACAAAAGAGAAAAATAATAGGTGAAACATTTGTAAAGGTATTTGAAAAAGAAGCAAAAAAACATGATGGTATAGAATTTCTAGCACAAGGCACACTCTATACCGATGTTATAGAGTCTATCTCAGTCAAAGGTCCTTCAAAAACAATTAAGTCTCATCATAATGTTGGCGGTCTTCCTGATTGGATGACATTTAAATTAATAGAACCTTTGAATGGTATTTTTAAAGATGAGGTAAGAAAATTAGGGCTTGAACTTGGACTTCCAAGAGATATAGTAGCTCGTCATCCTTTTCCAGGACCCGGACTTGCTATTAGAATTATGGGTGATGTAAATAGTGCAGATTTAGATTTATTGCGTAAAACGGATACTATCATGCTTGAGGAACTTCATGCAACTGGATATTATAGTAAAACTTGGCAAGCATTTACGGTTTTACTAAATGTAAAAAGTGTTGGTGTTATGGGCGATAATAGAACTTATGAGAATACTATTTGTATACGCATAGTTGAAGCGACCGATGGAATGACCGCAACTTTTGCATATATACCACATAATATACTTGAAAATATGAGCAGAAGAATTATAAATGAAGTTGATGGCGTAAATAGAGTAGTTTATGATATTAGCACAAAACCCCCTGCAACAATAGAGTGGGAATAGTTTAAGTGAATATCTATCTCCTTAGTGATATTTTTCACGAGGGGGTAGTAAACTTGCCTCAAATAAAAGTTACATGTAAAGATATGAACATTAATTTAACTTCTTATGAGGCACTTATTTTTACATCCAAAAATGGGGTAAAAGCGATAGATAATATTAATAAAAAATGGCAAAAAATACCATCTTATTCTATAGGAGAGCAAACCTCAAAAGAGATAAAAAGATTAGGTGGAAAAGTGGTTTATACTGCTATTGATTCATATGGAGATAATTTTGCATGTGAGATAAAAGAGAAATTAAAAAACAAGAGAGTTCTTTTTTTAAGAGCTAAAAAAATAATCTCTAATTTAGAAAATATTTTAAAAAATAGTGGAATTGATATAAAATCAGAAGTAGTGTATGAAACTACATGTAGTAAAAAAATAGCTTTAAATACAAAAAACAAGAAGAGTTTTTTTATATTCACTTCCCCCTCAACAGTAGAGTGTTTTTTTAAACACTATAAATGGAATAAGAATTACACTGCTATATGTATTGGTAATGTTACTGCTAAAGCGCTGCCTTTAAATGTCTCTTTACATGTAAGTAAAATTCAAACAATTAAAGCTTGCATAGAGTTTTCTAAAACATTAATTAAGCAAAATTAACATATAATATAAATACCCATGAGTGAAGTTAGAACCGTATAATGAGGGTCTAGCCTAAAAACATGGTCAATTTTGCATATAAAAAGAGATGCTCATTTTGAGTGTACATGTTAAGTAAAAAGGTTTTTGATGGATATAATGATAGTAGGTAGTGGTGGTCGTGAGTACTCTATTGGACTTGCACTTAGTAAAGATAAAGGTGTCGATAAGCTCTATTTTGCTCCGGGAAATGGAGCAACTTGTAAATTTGGTGAAAATATATTAATTAGTGATTTTGAAAGTTTGGCAAATTTTGCAAAACAAAAAAATATAGAACTCACAATAATAGGTTCTGAAACCTATTTGGTCGATGGTATTGTAGATGTTTTTAAATCACATAATTTAAATATATTTGGTTCTTCAAAAGCTGCTTCACAACTAGAGGGTTCAAAAATTTTTATGAAAAACTTTCTAGCAAGAAACAGCATTCCAACAGCAAATTATATTGAAACAACACAGATAAAAAAAGCAGATACTTTTATAGATTCACTTCAAACACCAGTAGTAATAAAAGCTGATGGCCTTTGTGCTGGTAAAGGTGTAATTATTGCAACTAGCCATAAAGAGGCAAAACAGACAGCGGCTAACATGTTAAGCGGGGAGAGTTTTGGAGATGCAGGAACTTCTATAGTAATAGAGGAGTTTTTAGATGGATATGAACTTTCAGTTTTTGTAGTTTGTGATGGAAAAGATTATAAAATACTTCCAGTAGCTCAAGATCACAAAAGACTCTTAAATGGCGACAAAGGACCAAATACAGGAGGCATGGGAGCATATGCTCCAACTCCACTTGTGGGAAAAGAGTTACATCAAAAAATCATAAAAAAAATTATAGAGCCAACTTTGAAAGGTATGAAAAATGAAGGTTACCCTTTTGAGGGAGTACTATTTATTGGCATAATGGTTGTAAAGAGTGAGCCAATAGTTTTAGAGTACAATGTTCGTTTTGGAGATCCAGAGTGTGAAATACTTATGCCTCTTCTAAAATCACCCGCAAGTGAACTATTCTATAAAGCAGCGACTAAAAATTTAAAAAATTTAAATTTAGAGTTGAGTAATGAGTATGCAGTTTGTGTTGTTATGGCAAGTGAAAATTACCCATATAAAAGTTCAAAACCAGCAGAAATTATTATAAATAAAGCAGTTGATAAAGAGGTGATTGATAATACTCATATATCTTATGCTGGAGTAACTTTAAAAGACAATAAACTCTATGCTACTGGTGGAAGAGTCCTTCTTTGCATTGGATTAGGAGACACTATCAATAAAGCAAGAGATCTTGCATATAGTAGATGTGATGATGTAAATTTTGTTGGTAAAAAATTTAGAACAGATATTGCATGTCAGGTACTAATATAATGACAGAAGATGAAATAATAGTAAAATTAGAGAGAGAAAATATAACTCTTGCTCTATTTCCAAAAAGGTTTTTAGCTTATTTTATAGATGAGATACTTGTTTCATTTTTATTTGTTATGATATATATAGGCTCAATTGAGAAGAGTAGTAATATAGAAGAGACAATTAACATGATTAATGAATTAGTTCTTTATATAATGATTTTAAAAGTAGCTTATCAAACATTTTTTGTTTGGTTCTATGGAGCAACTTTAGGTAAAATTTTTATGAAAATAAGAGTTGTATCTATAAATGATTTAGAAAACCCATCAATAATGCACTCTTTAAATAGAGCAATTGTGAGAATTTTAAGTGAAGCTGTATTTTATATTGGATTTATTTGGGCATTCATGAATTCAAAAAAAGAGACTTGGCATGATAAAACTGGTCAAACACTGGTAGTAAATGTTTTTTAGATTATTACTATTCTCCTCTTTAATAATAGTAATTCTACAAGCACAAACCGATAAAATAGAGATTTTAGCAAAGACTTTAGATAAAAAAGGAGATATTGTTCATGCAGTAGATGATGTAGTTTTATATAGTGATAAATATACAATAACTTCTGATGAGGCATATTATGATTACAATACAAGTGATTTGGAATTAATTGGCAATATAACAATAATGGAAGGGGAATCACTTATTGTTAGAAGTGAATATGTTAAACTAAATATGAAAAGTGACATAGGTAGTTTAGCACCTATGTTTACTTATACTGGAGAATCCAAGATGTGGATTAAATGTAATGATGCTAAGTTTAATGATAGACACTACACTATAAAAAAATCAATTTTTTCTAGTTGTAATGTAAAAGATCCAGACTGGAGACTCGAATTTACAACTGGCAAGTATGATAAACAAGAGCAATTTTTAAGTACATACAACACCCTATTTTATATAAAAGATATTCCTATGTTTTATCTTCCTTACTTCTCTTTTTCAACAGACAATAGAAGAAGAAGTGGACTTTTACAACCTCAAATCTCTCTGGGAGCTGATGAAGGGTTAAGTTATACACAACCTATTTATTTTGCTCCACAAGAGAATTGGGATCTTCAAATTAATCCACAAATAAGAACAAATCGTGGTGCGGGGCTTCATGGAACTCTTCGTTTTTCAGATTCCCCATACTCAAGTGGTGAGATTTCTGCAGGTAAGTTTGAAGAGAAGAGTTCTTATATGATTGATAATGATTTAAAGAATGATGAACACTATGGATATGGAATAAAATATGATAGAAGTAAGCTTTTTAGTCAATATTTTGGAAAGAATGTTGAAGATGGGCTATGGGTTGACTTTAATTATCTCAATGATATAGATTATTTGAATACTATTGATAATGAGGAAAAAAATTATGATTCATTAGTCCAGTCTACTATTAATTATTATATGAATAGAGATTTAGATTATTATGGATTGTATTTTAAATATTATATAGATACTTCTTATAATGCAAAAAATGATGAAATAAGTCAAGAGATTCCAACAGCTCATTATCACAGATTTCTAAACAATATCTTTAAAGATAATATTTTTTATTCAATTGATTATAAATCTAAAAATTTTATTAGTAAAGATGGATTCGATGCAACTACACACCAAGTTGATGTTCCTCTGGCTATCTATTTTCCTCTTTTAAATGATTTTTTACATTTTCAAGCGACAGAAAATATAAATTTAACCCAGTCGGATTATAGAAAAAGCAATATCAGTGGTGGCGGAAATGCAATTCAGAATTTTCATAAATTTTCACTGCATACAGAGTTAGTAAAACCTTATAAAAATGTTTTTCATACTATGTATGTTGGTCTAGATTATATAGTTTCAGGATATAACAAAAAGAGTGATGATTTTAAAATACTCGAGCAAACTACGACAATAAGTGAGCTAGATTCCCTCTTTTTAAATACAAGAGATAATATATCTATAAAATTAATAGAATTTTTATATAACAGTGATGGTAAAAAAATAGCAAGTCATACATTAAGACAATCAATTTTAATGGATAATTTATCTAATAATGAAGAAAAATATCAAGACTTAAATAATAATATTAACCTCTACTTTAATGATAACTTGACACTTGGAAATCTTCTTAATTACTCTTATGAATTTGATAGATTTTCAAAATTTCAGACATTGCTACTATGGGAATCAGAAGATTATAGAACGAGCTTTATTCACACTTATCAACAAGATAGCAATGACGATATTGATGACTATCTTACTTTTTCAATCGACACTGATTATATAAAAAACTACAACCTTTTTACTAGCATAAATTATGACATGGAAGATGAATATTTAAAGTCTTGGCAAGTTGGTTGGACTATGAAAAAGAAATGTTGGGATTATCGTTTGGCTTATAGAGAAGAGATTGAACCAAATAGCTCATCTAGTGGTTCTACAATCAAGCAAGGTGTATATTTTATGTTTAATCTATATCCTTTAGGTGGGATAAGTTATGACTTCACACAAGATATTGAAAATGGCTAATAAATTAAATAAATATGAGCTTGCCAGCAGAGAAGATGCAACTATAAAACTTCTTGATGTTTTACCAAAAAAAAGGATGCAAGATGACGAGTGTTTACTTGTATGCATTTCAACTCAATCTATACCAATTGTTAATACAATATCAGAACAATTAAATTTAAATTATGATTTACTATTTTCCGAACCAATATGTGCTCCAAATAACAAAAGTTGCACTATAGGCATGGTAAGTGAAACAGAAGAGATAGTTTTACATAATGAATTAGTAAATTCTTTTGAGATAAATTTAGATTTTATATACGGAGAAGCACATAGACAGTATGAGAAGAAGATATTAAAAAGTGCATATAAATATAGAAAAGGAGATTTGATCAGTTCTTTAAATGAAAAAAATATTTTATTAATAGATCAAGGATGTGATACAGGATTAAGAGTTATGACAGCTATAAAAACTGTAATAAATAGTGGGGCCAAGTCAGTAGCCTATGCTACCCCCATCATTTCAGAAGATGTAGCTAATTTACTAGAACCTGTAACAGATGAAATATATTTTGTTCATAAAATTTCAAATTTTATAGATGTAGAGTTTTATTACAAAACACTAGAAGAGCTAGAGACAAATAGAGTGTTGGAGATAATCAATAATAGTAAGAATTACTTACCATTTCAAAAAAATAGGAGAAAAGAAGATGAAAAAAATAGTTGATATAAATAATCAAGAAGAGATATATGAGATAGGAAAAGTTGCTCGTCAAGCAGCCGGGTCGGTTATACTGAAAATTAAAAATACTGTAATACTTGCAACTGTTTCAAGAGATGAAAATCCAGTAGATGGTAATTTTGTGCCACTTACTGTTCAATATGTAGAAAAAACATATGCAGCAGGGAGAATTCCTAGTGGATATATAAAAAGAGAGACAAAACCAAGTGATTTTGAAACATTAACTTCAAGAATTATAGATAGAAGTTTAAGACCACTATTCCCAAATGGCTATGCATACCCAACACAACTTACAATTTTTGTACTTAGTTGTGATCATGAGGTTGATTTACAAGTAGCAGCACTAAATGCAGCAAGTGCGGCTATGTATCTTTCAGATATACCTATCAATAAAAATGTAGCGGGTGTTAGAATTGGTTTTATTGATGGTGAGTATATTGTAAATCCTAGCAATAGTGAATTAAAACAAAGTTCACTTGATCTATTTGTTGCAGGAACAAAAGAAGATCTTCTTATGATAGAGATGCGCTCAATTGCAACAGATGAAGCAATTGTTATGCCAATTGCTGCGATTGATCCTATACTTGACCCCGCTTTAGGAGAGAGTTTAGTTCCATCTCATAGTGCAAATGAATTTGATGAAGAGGCTATATTGAAAGCAATAGATAAAGCACAACATGCTATTACAGTTGCCGCAACTGTGTATGAAACAACTTTTACACCTTTTAAAAAAGATGATGCTAAACTTGTATATAAAGAGGATTTAAAAAGTGATTCTATCTATACTTATGTTGATGAATTTTACAAAGAAGATATAAAGCTTGCAGTTGAAAAGATGGCTAAAAGCGAAAGAGCTAGAGATTTAGATAATATTATTAAAACAATTATGACTGATGATGTTGCTCTTAAAGAGGAGTGGAGCAAAGATCTCGTAGATGCTGTTGTCAATGAGTATAAAAAGAAAATTGTTCGAGAAATGATAGTATATGAGAGAGTAAGAGCAGATGGAAGAGACTTGGTAGATGTTAGACCTATATCAATTGAGACAAACATACTTCCAAATGCACATGGAAGTTGCTTGTTTACTAGAGGTCAAACTCAAGCATTAGCGGTTGTTACTCTTGGTGGCGATAAAGATGGTCAGATGTATGATAAGCTTACAGAAAAAAATACCGCAGTAGATAATTTTATGATAAATTATAATTTTCCAGGTTTTTGTGTTGGAGAGGCAGGACCACTTAGACCACCAGGCCGAAGAGAATTAGGACATGGAAATCTTGCAAGGCGTGCATTGGAGCCACTACTAGATCCAAATAGACTTCAAACCATCAGATTAGTTTCAGAAATACTTGAATCAAATGGCTCATCTTCACAAGCTACTATTTGTGCTGGTTCACTTGCACTTCGTGCGGCAGGAGTTAAAATTGATAAACTTGTT
Organism: Sulfurospirillum sp.; assembly: GCA_016735235.1. Lineage (GTDB taxonomy): Bacteria > Campylobacterota > Campylobacteria > Campylobacterales > Sulfurospirillaceae > Sulfurospirillum_A. Next base: position 19,911 of record JAERRW010000080.1, read on the forward strand.
GCTGGAATTGCTATGGGACTTGTTTTTGAGGGAGATAAACATGCAGTACTTACGGACATTTTGGGACTAGAAGACCATGATGGAGATATGGATTTTAAAGTAGCAGGAACAAAAGATGGAATTACGGCACTTCAAATGGATATTAAACTTGGAGGTGTCTCTAAAGATATTTTAAAAGAAGCACTATATCAAGCAAAAGATGGTCTTAATCATATTTTAAACATAATGGAAGAGGCAGATAAAAATATAGTTGTAAATAGCGATATTCTTCCTAAATTGGAATTTTTTAGTATCGACCCTTCAAAAATAGTAGATATAATTGGACAAGGCGGTAAGGTTATTAGAGAACTTATTGAAAAATTTGAAGTATCAATTGATTTAGAAAGAGACAAGGGTAAAGTTAAAATTGCAGGTGATAATAAAACAAAAGTTGAAGCAGCAAAAGATGAAATTATGAATATAGTCAATCAACCATCATTTGGTGGACGTGGCGGAAGAGACAATAGAAGTGGAGGGCATTCTCGTAGAGAAACCAAACAAATACCAAAATTTACCGAAGGAGAAATCCTAGAAGGAACAGTTGTTCGTATAGTAGATTTTGGAGCATTTGTTCAACTTCCAGGCGAAATAGACGGACTTCTTCATATCTCTAAAATAGCAGATCATAGAGTAGAAAAAGTTAGTGATTATCTTGAAATTGATCAAAAAATAAAAGTAAAAATATTAGAACAAAATGGTAGAAAAATTGGGCTAGCATTAGAGAAGTAGTTTCACTATACTGCTATTGCAGTAACAACATGTCAATAAAGCTTTATGTGAAATAAGATTAAAAGGTGTCCCGCTAAAAAGAAATATCTTTTCAAAAAGCAGTTTAAATCTACTCTTGCAAGCTCCTAGTAAAAGAGTTATTAGGAACTTGAAAGAGAAGAAAAGACAACAGTGCAAACTTATAGGTCTTAGCAGAAGCAGTATCTATTATGAACCATCTATAAATGAAAACAAGTTAGCTATCAAAAAAAAGTTAAGTCCTATTGAATATTTAAATAAGTACAATTTAGAGATGAATTATTCTGTTTAAGCTTGGTTGGTTTAAGTGGGGGGGGGTTACAATTAAACCCTAAAGTGGTGCACTAAATAAGAAAATGATAAAAAGGCAAATAATGCAAGAAAAAAATACAAGAAGAGAATTTTTGAAAAAAGGTGCTATTACAAGTGCTTTTGCGATACTCTCATCTGTACAAGCAGAAGCTTTCTCTCTAGCAAACCCGGGGATTGATGCAAAAAATATCAAGTTTACTGGTGACTCTACAAAAAAATATGTAATGGTAATTGATTTGAGAAAATGTGTAGGCTGTCAAGCTTGTACTTCTTCTTGTATCGTTGAAAATAGTGTTCCCCAAGGGCAGTCTAGAACTTCGGTAACAGAAATGGAGATAGGCGAATTTCCAGATGTAAGAAAAGGTTTTTTACCTCAGCTTTGTAATCATTGTGATGAGCCTTCATGTGTGCCTGTCTGCCCAACAGGAGCTACTTTTAAAAGAGAAGATGGCTTAGTTGTTATTGACAACAAAATCTGTATCGGTTGTGGATACTGCGAAAACACATGTCCTTACGATAAAAGATTTATAAATAAAGAGACAAAAGTCATGGACAAGTGTACCTTTTGTGCTCATAGACTGCAAGATGGGTTACTGCCTGCTTGTGTTGAAACTTGTGTTGGCGGAGCAAGGATTTTTGGCGATTTGAATAACAAGAGTTCCGAAGTGTATAAGTTAATAAGTAATTTTCCAGTAGATGTTTTACAAAATGAGCAAGGTACGAAACCGCAAGTTTACTATATAGGTTTAGATAACAGACTAGAAAAGATTGCCAATGCAACTATAAGTTTAGACAATCTTGTTCAAGAAGCCTTGCAACTTGAAGAAAAACAGTGGACAACAGTGCAATTAGGAGCTAGATAATGGAAAATTTAATTACAACGCTTAGTTCTATTACACCAGATCGTTCTTGGGGCATAGATGTAGTGAGTTACTTTTGGTTTAATGGTGCTTCTATTGCTACTTTTTTGATTTTTACTCTCTTCTATGTTTTTGAGATAAAAAGATTTAAGCCTATAGCTGGTTTTGCACTTTTATTCTCATTTGCTCTTTTTATTCCTGCTATGTTTAATCTTCTTGATGACTTGAAGCAACCAGGAAGGATGGTAAACTTTTTTCTTTATGGGTGGGGAGATGTGATCACTTCTCCTATGAAATGGGGTTCATTTTTGCTTATACTTTATCCTGCAATTATTGTAAGTGCTATCTATTTACTATTTAAACCATATATCATAAAAAACTCAAATACTTTAAAAAGAGATAGAAGATTGATCTACTATATATCTATTGTTGGAATTCCAATAGCAATACTTACCCATGGTTATACAGGTTATGAGCCGGCGATAGTTCATGGAAATTTACTTTGGCATACACCACTATTGCCTTTACTTTTTTTAATAGCGGCTATGGTGTCAGGTTTTGGTATTTTGATTTTTTTAGTGCCACTCTTTCAAAGATTTTTTTCAGATTCTAAAAAAATAGACAAAGAGAGTTTAGCCTTAGCATCAAAAATTCTCTCTTGGATACTCATTTTGAATTTTATCATGCATGTATTGTGGCTTAGTTTTGCAACTGTTTTCAATGATGGTGATAAGTATATATTGATACAATTTTTTAAATACTATATTAGTAGCTCTACTTATATAATTTATTCGTTATGTTTTATAATCCCTACTATTATAGGATTTAGCAGACTAAGATATAACACTTTTTTTCTACTCATGTCGGGTGTATTAACAGTAGTTGGTATATGGCTATTTAGGTGGGGAATTGTAATTTATGGTCAGTCTATACCAAGAGCAATGCCGGGATTTTTAAAATACACCATTAGTTATCACGAGAGTATCTCTTTTGCTTCAAATATAGCAATATTTATAGCCGCTCTTACTTTTTTAATGGCAATTTTTCCATGGGAAAAAGAGCTTAATAGCAAGTATAAAGGAGTGGGACATGAATAAAAATAGAAGAAACTTTTTACTGGGAACATCATTAGTAACTGCAAGTGCTTCAATGATAGGATACAAAGAAACACTTAAGACAGCAATCACTATGGGTAGCCGTGGAGTGCCTACAAAAGATGAAATATATGCAAATGCACAAGAGACAGAAGGTGTCATAAGAGATACATTTAAAAAAAATACAAAGTTTAGCATAAGCAGTAGTGTCTGTAATGGCTGTGTTACAAACTGTGGAGTAAGAGTAAAGATAGACCAAAAAACACAAAAAGTAGTAAAAGTTACAGGAAACCCATATAGTCCTCTCTCAAGTGATCCTTGGCTTCCCTATAATACACCGCTAGAAAAGAGTTTTTCACTTCTTGGAAAAGACTCTTCGCAAAGTAGTAAATATCGCTCAACAGTATGTGCTAGAGGTAATGTTGTATTTGATAAGGCAGATGATCCCTTTAGAGTTTTAAAACCTCTCAAGAGAGTTGGGAAAAGAGGTGAAAACCGATGGAAAGAGATCGATATTGAAGTTCTTTTAGACGAAATTACAAAAGGTGGTAACCTTTTTGAGGAGGGAGAAATTGAGGGATTATCTTCTATTAGGGATCTTGAAACTCCACTAAATTCAAAAGATCCATCACTTGGACCAAAGGCAAATCAACTCTGTGTTTTAGGAACAGGAGATGATGGAAGAAAAGCATTTATGGTTAATAGATTTGTAAAATCTTTTGGCACACATAACTATCAAGGACACACTTCTATATGTGGGCTTTCCATGAGGGCCGGCGAGGCTGCTTATTTGGGGGATTTTAAAAAATATCCTCACTTGAAGCCTGATTTTGAGAACTGCGAATATCTACTCAATATTGGAACCTCTCCTGCTCAAGCTGGAAACCCATTTAAAAGACAAGCTAAGCTTCTCTCGATTGGTCGAACTCAAAAAAGATTAAAATGTGTTACAGTTACTCCAATGCTTACAAACTCTGACAATATCGCCGTTGGAGATATGAGTGAGTGGATACCTGTATTACCCGGAGGAGACTTGGCTTTTGTTATGGGTATGATTCAAGTTATAATCGCAAAAAAACTCTACAATAAAGAGTATTTATCTATTCCCTCTAAAGAGGCACAAAAGACTATGAATGATGGCTCTTTTTCAAACTCTACTCACTTAGTTATTCAATCGGGAAAGAGTATAAACAAGATACTTGAAAAAAATAAAACAGCACTGGTTATTGATGTTAAAGACGGAAAACTAAAACCCTCATCACAAGTAACACAAGCAAAACTTTTTGTTGATCAAGAAGTAGAAGTAGATGGTGTAATACATGTAGTAAAAAGTGCTATGACTCTTTTAAAAGAGTCTGCTTTTGAATTTGATTTAGATACTTATGCAAAGAGTAGCGGCATAAGTAAAGCTAAGATTATATCTACTGCAGAAGAGTTTACCTCTTATGGAAGAAAAGCTGCTGTTGATTGTCATGGAGGAACTATGCACACAACAGGCTTTTACACGACTTATGCCGTTATGGTATTAGGGCTACTTGTGGGAAATATGAACTTCAAAGGCGGTATGAGTGCAGGCGGAGGAAGATATAAAGACTGGAAAGGCTCACAGTATAATCTACTAGAATACAAAGGTAAAGTCAAGACTAAAGGGTGTAGAATAGATAAAACAAAAATGGCATACGAGAAAACACTGGAGTTTAAAACAAAAGTAGCCAATAGACAAAATCCTTATCCTGCTCGTGATACTTGGTATCCATTTACCAACGCATTAGAGTCCGAAATTATCACCAATAGTACAAAAGAGTATCCATATAAACTTAAAGCCATGATTAGCTGGAATGCAAACTTTTTATATGGACAAAGTGGGACAAAACATATAAAAAAATTACTCAAAGAGCCAAAAGATTCTATTCCTCTATTTATTGCTATTGACCCATTTATAAATGAGACATCAAAGTATGCTGATTATATCGTTCCAGACTCTATCATATATGAGACTTGGGGAGTGAGTGGAGCATGGGCTGGTTATCAAACAAAGATAAATACTGCAAAGTTTCCAGTAAAGACTCCAAAACAGGCAAAATTTAAAAATGGTGAGCCAATCTGTATGGATAGCTTTATAATAGAACTTGGTAAAAAACTCTCTCTCTTAGGATTTGGGAAGAACTCTCTAAAAGGGAATGACGGTAAAAAATATGCTTTAAATAGACCTCAAGATTTTTATATAAGAGCATTTGAAAATATAGCCATGGATAGTAAGGCAGTTTTAGATATAGATGATAGTGAGATAGCTTTAGCAAATCTTGAGCCGTATATAGAGACACTAAAAAAAATATGTGGTAAAAACTGGAGAAAAACTGCCTATGTTATGGCTCGTGGTGGAAGATTTGAAGAAAAAGAACACGGTTATAAAAATGACAAATTAGCTCACTCTTATGGCAAAATAATCAACCTTTTCAACCCTGTTGTTGCACAAAATAGGCACTCTATGACAGCAGAAAGATTTAGCGGTGTTCCAAGATTTTACAAAGCAAGACTAAATAGCGGAGAGCTTATTGAGGAGTTATATTCTAAAAAAGAGTATCCTCTACTCGCTTTTAGCTATAAGTCCAATGTTCTTTCTTCGCCATCTGTTTCAGGTAAAAAACTATCACATGTTAGGTTTACTACATATGTAGATATTAATCCAAAAACTGCCCAAGAATCAGACTTAAAGCATGGGGATATAGTAAAACTTACATCAGCTGGTGGTGAAGTTTTAGGCATGTTAAGACTTAGAAATGGAATCTATCCAAACACAATAGGCATAGAACATGGGCTTGGTCGTGATGGCGAAGGTGCGGTTGATGTAACCATTAACGATGAGGTAAAAAAGGGAATTATAAGAAGAAAAAGTGGAATCAATATCAATAAATTGGGTTTTTTAGACTCCTCAAGAGAGTTAGCTACACTTAGTGATTTTGTAGTTGGCTCTAATGCAAGACAAGCACTGCCCGTAAAAATTCAAAAATTGAGTTAGTTTCTAAAAGATATAGGAATTGTATTGTTAATTAACTCTTTATTTATATTCTTCGTTGCTTTATGGAGCTTACCAATCGTATCATCTACATGTAGGTAGTTTTGCAGATAGTAAGTTCCTTTATAGCCTCTTGTATTTAGATCGAGTATTATTGAATTTATGTCTTCTTCATTCAAGAGTTCGGCATGG
>JAERRW010000033.1 GCA_016735235.1 Sulfurospirillum sp.
CTATCACTAAAGGAACTTATTTTACATTATTTCAAATATAATTTTTTAGAAGAAATATCAAAAAAATCAAAAAAATCAAATGATAATTTAGTATTAGATATTAAAAGTTGGGAATATTTTAATATTGAAACAATTTTTGAAGTTAAGGGCTCAAAAAGCTTTACTAAATCAGAAATTAAAAATTATCCAAAAGGGGATTTTCCTTACATAGTAACTTCTTCTGAAAATAATGGAGTGCAAGGACTTTATGATAAATATACAGAAGATGGTAATGTATTAACAATAGATTCTGCAACTGTTGGTAGTTGTTTTTATCAGAAAAATAATTTTTCAGCAAGTGATCATGTAGAAAAATTAATTCCTATATTTAATATGAATATTTATATTGCTATATTTATATTAACAGTGATAAATTTAGAAAAAATAAGATATGGTTATGGCAGAAAATTTGCTCAACTTAGAATAAAAGCAACTGATATTAAATTACCTCAAGATAGTAATGGTAATCCAAATTGGGACTTTATGGAAAATTACATAAAATCATTACCATATTCAAGTAACATATAGAACAGATAACAAATCGTAGGAGATAACAAGGCAATAGTGGCAAAAAATATCAAGCTTTTATGTTTCGTATAAAGTTATATGAAAATTATAATATTAAAGCGGTAGTGTTCAATAAAATAGGTAGCGTTCAATAATCTGTGTCAGCATTGGGTAATTCCTAAAATTGTATCATAAATCTAAAGCTTTATCCAGCCTACCATCAAAGTGAATTGCAAGTTGAGAGATGGTTAAACTCCAATTTCTTACTGGCATAGTCCATTTTTTTGAGGCATTTTGAATACCCATAAAAAGTAGTTTAAGTGTTTAGTCCTCTTCTCTTATGGATTCGGTTATAATAGTTTAAAAGGAGTTAATTTATGTCAATTATTTTACACCCATGTGCCAAGACAACGCCAAAAATTAGAGAAGATATATTTAACTCTAAAGAGAGTTTAATTATACTAGCAAAAAAATACAATCTCAATACAAAAACTATTGCAAAGTAGAAAATAGAGGCTCTTTTTAGTATAAATACTCTGACCCATAAAGCCAAGCAGTTATTTGTTAGTTTAGACATGTTGCTAAATTACTTTTTTTTATTTTCTACTTTGTTATTGTTGATACATGTGGTTGAAGTATAAATTAATTGTCTTTAAAATGAGTTTAAAAAAAATGTTTTAATTTTAAATTTTTTAAAAATTCCAAACAATATTTTGGTCAGCCAATTTTTAGTTATAATTTGTTAATATTTTTGTTAAACATGTTAATTGGTGGGCATATGACCTTGGTGGGCATCACGGGCTTCAAACCCGATGTTTGGGCGGTTGACCGTCTGAAGGTAGGTTCGATTCCTACGCCTTCTCGCCACTTTTGCTTGGTAAAAAATATAATAATTCTTAAAAAGGAAACAATATGAATATATCTTTAGAAAATTTAGGATATATAGAAAAAGCAGAAAAGATAAAACTAAACAAGTTTAATGTCTATATAGGTGAAAATAGTTGCGGTAAGACTTATTTTTCAAAATTGACCTATTATTTATCTGATTTTAGGCTTATATTTCCAATTTATAAAAAATATTTTATTGAAAAAATTCAAACTGCAATAGAGAGTAATTTAAAAGAGGTAACTTATACTGAAGATGAAGTTATAGGTTTTTTTAGAAAGCTAGAAAATGTAATAGAAAAAGAGTTTTCAATGAAACTTGGGTTACCAAAAAAAAATTTTAAAAATTTTAAACTTAATTTAGATGTTGAGTTTTTAGATAATAAAGATATAAAAATTAGTTCTAATGTCTCGTCAAAAAACAACTTAGTTACAAATGAAAAATATGCATGTTTTGATTTTATGAACCATTTTAATGATTATATTGTGTGCCACTACCTACCTGCTGCAAGATCCAACTACATGGTTAATTATAAACATCTAATCAGTAGCATGCTTATGAGTTTTGATAATAAACTAGAAACTTCTATTTTACCAGACATTGAGATGAAATTTTTAAACGACATAATGAATGTTGATACAAAAAGCAATGGCAAACATGTGGCATATGCAAATTTAATAGAAAAAGAGATATTTAAAAATGCTAAACTAATCATTAGTAGTCCAAAAACACAAGATATGCCAACATTTAAATATAAAATAACTAATCAAAAAAAGAGTTTAGATTTAGTGGCAGCATCTTCATCAATAACAGAACTTTCACCTTTATTGATGTATTTACGCCATGGTTTTCTACTTAAAAACTCTCGTGAAAAAATAATAATAGATGAACCAGAATTATCTTTACACCCTAAAGCTCAAGCTAAACTAGTAGAGATATTGGTTAAATTATGCAATGATGGGTTAAATATAACTTTAGTAACTCATAGTCCTTTTATTCTAGAAGCACTAAATAATCATCTGCTTAGAGATAAAATAAAAGATAAAAAATTATCAAAAAAAATTAAAGCAATACCTGGAATTTCAAGTGATAATGTGTCGGCATATCTTTTTGAAGATAATACAATAAAAGATATTTTAGATAAAGATATAAAACTAATAGATGATAAACTTATAGATTCGTTTGAAAATCTTAATATAGATTATCAAAAAATGAGAGATATAGAATTTGATGAGAACGATTAATGATAGAATTACCTCATGAAATAGAAAAATGCACATGTACCAAAAATAAAACTTCTCATAAATCTTGTCAAAATGACCATACTTTAATAGAAAGAGGACAAGCTGTAACTTTTAAAGTTAGAAAAAATGAAAAACTAAAAACAATCGTAATAGATGACTGTGTTATGAAAAACAAATCATCAAAAAGATGTGATGGTATGTTTATATTTAAAAATAAAAAAAGTACCTTATACTCTTTTTTAGTAGAATTAAAAAATAGTTCAGAGATAGAAAAAGCAGTTCTACAGTTAAGTGAAACAACAAAATCAATTCAATATACTGGGTTGATGGAAAAATTGAAAATTTGTGAGAGAAATCAAAAATTTGTTATAGTTTCTAGTCCTATAAATAAATTTAAACTAGAAAAAATAAGAAAAGAATGCAATATTGGAATTATCATTGTAATGAGAAAAGCTACTGAACCCTATCATAATTTGAGAAAATATATCTAAAAGTCAATACATTTTTTAATATTTTGACAAGTAATTTGTATCGATATTATTGTTTATAAAATCGCTATTATCCATCATTTTAGAGTGAAATTCTATAACTGTATTAATGCCCTCGATCTGATACTCATCAAGTGCAATTTTCATTTTCTTTATAGCTTGATCTCTTGATGGAGCCCATACAATAAGCTTACCTACCATTGAGTCATAAGTTGCAGGAACCACATAATTTTGATACATGTGCGAATCAACTCTTACATTACGACCACCAGGAGCTATATATTTTGTAATTTTTCCCGGACTTGGAATAAATTTTACAGAATCTTCTGCTGTAATTCTACACTCTATTGAGTGCCCTTTTAGTGTAATGGTATTTTGTTTTGGAAGTTTTTCACCTTGGGCTACTTTTATCATAAGTTCTACAATATCGATTCCGCTTACCATCTCACTTACACAATGCTCGACTTGAAGTCTTGTATTCATCTCCATAAAATAAAAATTTTTATCTGCATCTAGCAAAAATTCGAATGTTCCTGCATTCTCATATTTTAAATACTTTACCGCTTTAATAGCCACATCATGAAGTTTTTTTCTTGTAACCTCATCTAATATCATAGCAGGCGACTCTTCAATAAGTTTTTGATGACGACGCTGAAGAGAACAATCACGCTCCCCTATATGAATTGCATTACCATGGCTATCTCCAATAACTTGAACTTCAATATGGCGAGGGTTTTTAATATATTTTTCCATGTAGAGTGTGCCATCTCCAAATGCACTCAATGATTCACTCTCAGCAGATAGATATGCAATTTTTAAATTCTCTTCACTCTCAACAACTCTCATGCCACGACCACCGCCACCAGCACTTGCTTTTACTATAATTGGATAGCCTATTTTTTTTGCCATTTCAAAAGCTTCTTCTACATTTTCAAGAGCGCCTTTACTGCCTTCTATAACAGGTACTCCAGCTTTTTTCATAACCTCTTTAGCCTTTGATTTATCGCTCATCATTGCCATAACATCAACACTTGGTCCTATAAACTTAATCTTGTGATGTGCGCAAATTTCAACAAAACTCTGATTTTCACTCAAAAAACCATATCCTGGAAATATAGCATCACAACCACTAATTTCAGCGGCACTTATAATAGATGGTATATGTAAATAGCTACTGCTTGAAGATGCCTCTCCTATGCATATGCTAGCATCCGCATACTGTAAATATAGTGCATCTTTATCTGCCTTTGAGTAGACTGCAATAGCTTTTTTACCCATCTCTTTGATAGTTCTTATAGCTCTTAGTGCTATTTCGCCTCTATTTGCAACTAGTATTTTTTCAATTTTTCTTTTCATTAAACTAATTCCTTTAACTCTAATCTTGCCAAAATTATATTACTAACACTAAAATTCATTATACTTTTTCAATAGCAAACAGTGGCATATCAAACTCAACTGGTTGACCATCTTCTAAAAGAATCTCTAAAATTTTACAATCAAATTCAGCTTCTATCTCATTCATAATTTTCATAGCTTCTATAATTCCAACTATTTGCCCTTTTTTTACTATAGTTCCTACTTTTACAAATGTATCGGCATTAGGAGCTGGAGCTGTATAAAATGTTCCTACCATTGGAGATTTGATGCTATCGCTAATGCTCTCTTTCTTCTCCACTAAAGTCTCTAGTGGTAAACTTTTCGGTGCTTTAGTCGCAACTATTGTGCCGCCGTTAAAACCTTTTTGTAATTTTATTGAAAACCCATCATTTTTAATTTTAACTTTTGAAATATCACTGTTATCAAAAAAACTTATTAAATCTTTAATCTCTTTGTTTGTCATCTCTTATCCTTAAATTAATCAAATTCTATAATTATACAATTATACCAATACATTACCACTTAATCCAAATAGACTACAAGTCATCAATTTTCTCTATTATGACTTTATTGTCATTTATAAATTTACCAACAAGATTAGAATCTGTATGCTTATGTGATGTATTGTAGACTACTCTTTTAATGCCACTTGCAATAATATTTTTACTACAATCACCACAAGGCTCAAGAGTAACATACATTGTTGCACCTTGTATGCTTATGCCCTCTCTCGCTGCCCAGATAATAGCATTCATCTCTGCATGAATCTCATACATTTTACTCCACTCATGATGCTCGTTGTCGTCTTTATTATCCCAGTAATCACAACAGTTTATATGCCCGGTTGGTGTGCCGTTATAGCCTGTGCTTAAAATTCTTCCATTTTTTACTATTACAGCACCAACTTTTTTTGATACACACTTGCTAGCACTTGCTATCTCTAAAGCTATATTTATAAAATTTCTATCTGTTAGCATAAAATTCCTTAATCATTAAATTCAATAAAAAATTATATCTTTAATGTATATTGTACTATATTTGAATAAAAAGTTCCACAAAAGCTGGGTAAATAATATGTTATAATTTTCTATTCACACAAAAAGGCATGAAAATGTTTACAGGACTCATAAGAGAGCTTGCAGAAGTTGTTAATTACTCAAATAATTATCTTACATTAAGAGCCAAATATAAACCAAAAATAGGCGATAGCATAGCCACTAATGGTGCATGTTTAACAGTGGTAAAACTAACTCATGCCACTTTTACTGTTGAGCTTTCAAATGAGACTAGAAATACTATAGCCGTAGAAAATTTAAAAAAAAGAGTTCATATAGAACCGGCTATGGCAATTGGAGATAGACTAGAAGGTCATATAGTACAAGGACATGTAGATTGTTTAGGCACTATAAAAGCAATTACAAAAAATCAAAATGCAACTGACATGGTAATAAGTCTACCTAAAGAGTTTGCAAAATTTACTATCTCAAAAGGAAGTATTGCTATTGATGGAGTTAGTTTAACACTCAATACAATAGATGAAAATGAGTTTAAGCTTACTATTATAGCCCATACTTTAAAACAGACTATTTTTAATGAGTACAGTGTAGGTAGACAAGTCAATATAGAGACCGATATGTTTGCTAGATACATACATCACATGTTTAAAAAAAGAAAAAATATTGGTTGGGATAGTGTAGACAAAATTATGGCTCTTTATTAATGTATTTTTTTACAGATAGAGTTATTGGAGTTAATCAAGACAAACTACAACAAAAAGTCAATAGCAAAAAGTTGATTTTTATGAAACAAATTCATGGTGATAATATTGAAGTAATAGACAAAAATAGCACTATTAAAGAGTGTGATGCTATGATAACCATCGATAAAAATATTGCTTTGTGTGTAGTTGTAGCAGATTGCATTCCTGTCATATTAATAGACAAAACTAGAGGCGCGGTGGGAGTAGCACATGCAGGACGAATTGGTTCATATAGAGGTATTATTAAAAAAACTATAGATAAAATGTGTGAAGAGTTTACATGTAACATAGAAAATATACATGTAATTTTTGGACCAAGTATTAAAAAATGTTGTTACGAAGTAGGAGATGAGGTAATAAGTGGTTTTGAAGAGTTTACATGTAAAAGAGATGGAAAAATATACCTTGACCTTATTGCTTTAAATAAGAAAGAGTTAAATCATGTTGAGGTTTCATCTACATGTACATGTTGCGATGAAAACTATTTTTCTTATAGAAGAGACGGTACTAAAGAGAGATTTTGTGGAGTTGTTTATGTATGAAAAAAACCTAAAGGGTAATTTTAACTCAAGAGATATTAAAATAATACAAAAAGCAAAAACTTATGGAGTAGAAATATTAAGTAATGAAGAGTTAGCAAAAGAACTTTTTGAGCTTACTTTTGAGCAAGATTTAGATAAAGATATTATAGAACAATTGCTAAAATTTTATAATGATTGTGATGAAAGTATTGAGATGGCACAAATGAGTTCTTAAAAAGTAGCATATTTAAAGAATTTTTTAAACAATTTTTCTATATAATAAATGTTCTAAATCTCACACACCAATTCTTTTAGGTTGCACAATTTTTGTGTTGATGGGTGTGGAGGCTAAACCAAAAAGGGATAAAACCCAAATCAAATCAAAAGGAGACTTCATGGTAACAATGAAGGATTTATTAGAGTGCGGTGTACACTTTGGTCACCAAACAAGAAGATGGAATCCAAAAATGAAAAAATTTATTTTTGGTGAGAGAAAAAATATCTATATTATAGATTTGCAAAAAACTTTAAGATATTTTAGACACACTTACAATGTTGTAAGAGACACAGCAGCAGAAGGCAAAACAGTGCTTTTTGTAGGAACAAAAAAACAAGCTAGCCACTCAATTAAAGAGGCCGCACTTGCTTGTGGTATGCCTTATGTAAACCATAGATGGCTAGGCGGTATGCTAACAAACTGGGATACAATTAAACTGTCAATTAGAAAACTTGACATTATAGAGAAAATGGAAGAAGATGGTCAGCTTGAGTTGCTTACAAAAAAAGAAGCTCTTATGCTTCGTAGAAAAAAATCTAAATTATTAGATTATCTCGGCGGAATTAGAGACATGAAAGGCATACCAGATATGATTTTTGTAATAGATACTGTAAAAGAAAATATTGCAGTTTTAGAAGCAAGAAGATTGGGCATTAAAGTTGTTGCTCCCCTTGATACAAATTGCGATCCAGATGTTGTTGATTTTCCAATTCCAGGAAATGATGATGCAATTCGTTCAATTCAACTTTTTTGTAGAGAGATGAAAGAGGCTATTATTGAGGGCAAAGAGCTTAAAGCACAAGATGAATTAGACCCAGAAGAGACTTTTGAAGAGACAACCAAAGAGGAGAAGGTCGAAACTGTTGAAGAGACTGCAGTAGAAAACAAAAAAGAAGTAGCTACAAAAAAGGAAACTTAATCATGATGGAAATTACTGCACAACTAGTAAAAAAATTAAGAGAAACAACTGGTGCTGGCATGATGGATTGCAAAAAAACTTTAGTTGAAACTAAAGGTAACATTAAAAAAGCTATAGAGTTATTGAAAGAAAAAGGTCTTGGAAAAGCTGAAAAAAAAGCTGGTAGAGTTGCGGCAGAAGGCTTAGCAGGGCTAAAACTTGGAGAAAACAAGGGAATTATTATTGAAATTAACTCTGAAACAGATTTTGTTGCTAAAAATGATGCTTTTCAAGAACTCGTAGCAAAAACTGTTGATTTTGTATATGATAATGAACCCAAAGATATAGAAGTTGTAAAAAGTAGTGATTTTATTGAGTATTTTAATGATTCAGTCTCAAAAATAGGTGAAAAAATTGAACTAAGAAGATTTAAAATTATTAAAACTACTGAAAATGAGGCTATTAATGGGTATATTCACTCAAACAATCGTATAGCAGTAATAATAAAAGCAAAATGTGATAGTTTGAAAACCGCTGAAAATATAAAACCATTTTTGAAAAATATTGCAATGCACGCAAGTGCCATGAAGCCCTCAACACTCTCTTATAAAGATTTTAGTACAGAGTATGTTAAGAGTGAGACGAAAGGCAGAATTGAGATTATAAAAAAAGAGAATGAAGAGTTGTCAAGACTTAAAAAACCTCTTAAAAATGTACCAGATTTTGTATCTCGCTTGCAACTTACCGATGAAATTATTGCAGACACTAAAAAACAAATCAAAAAAGAGCTTTTGCTAGAAGGGAAGCCCGAAAAAATTTTAGACAAAATTATACCAGGCAAAATTGCAAGATATATACTTGACAATACTACACTTGATCAAGAACAGTGTTTGCTCGACCAACAGTATGTCATGAATGATAAATTAACAGTTGGTGAAGCAGTTAAAGCTGAAGGAGAAAAAATTAAAGGGACTGCAGAAATTATAGAATTTACTCGTATAGAAGTTGGTGAAGGAATTCAAAAAAAAGTTGAAGATTTTGCTGCTGAAGTAACTGGGCAACTCGGATAATAAGCAAATTAATGAAAGGTTTTAATGATACCTCTTTTGGAAGTAACAGATCTTTCACACTCTTTTGAATATGAACTTTTTTCTAATATAAATTTTGTTCTTAATTCAAAAGAATCTATCTCTATAGTAGGCATGAGTGGTAGTGGTAAATCTACACTTTTACATACATGTGCAACACTTTTAAAGCCTACTAGTGGTTATGTAAATCTTTTTGGAAAAAATCTATATAAACAAAGCAATAGAGATATCTTAAAACTTAGGCGTGAAAAAATTGGCATTATTTTTCAATCTCACTATCTTTTTAAAGGTTTTGATGCTTTTGAAAATATAGAGTTTGCAACTCTACTAAATAAAACAAAAATAGATAATGAACTCATAGAAAAACTTGGAATCTCTAATGTTTTGAAACAAAAAGTAGGAGAGTTATCAGGAGGGCAACAACAGCGTGTCTCAATTGCAAGAGTACTATCAAAAAAACCAAAAATTATATTTGCAGATGAGCCAACAGGTAATTTAGATAGCAAAACTGCTAATAGTGTCATAGATATTTTATTTGAATACATAGAGCAAAATGATGCAGCACTTCTTTTAGTAACACATGATGATGGATTAGCAAATAAAACTAATATAAAATGCAATCTTTAATAGAGTTTATTGGGCAAAATCAAGTAATACTATTTTTGTTGCTTTTTACAAGACTAAGCGGACTTTTTGCATTTTTCCCATTTTTCTCTCACATGAAAATACCAATGTCAATAAAAGCAGCAATGGTTTTTTTCATGACTACATTTCTTTTTCCATTAGCAACTCTGCCAGACATAGAGTTTAATTTAACAAATATAGCCTTAGCATTAGTTAGTGAGATTATGTTTGGTTTTATAGCAGGTCTTTTTTTAATTATAGTTTTTGCAATGCTAGAGATGGCCGGCATGAGTATCTCTTTTGTTATGGGTTTTACAATGGCTAGTGTTATGGATCCACAAACCGGTACATCTTCTCCTGTCATAAGTACCGTTTTTACTCTACTTGCTTTAGTTGTTCTTCTTGCTTTTAATGGGCACCATTTGATGATACTTTTTATTGCAGATTCATTAAATATTTTACCTTTAGGCGGTTTTTACCCAGCCTATAATATTTGGAATTATCTTCTTAGTGCAGTTACAAGCATGTTTATTTTTGGTTTTGTTCTATCTTTTCCCATAGTTGGTTTGTCTCTTTTAGCAGATATTGTTTTTGGTATGCTCATGAAAACTATGCCATCTTTTAACCTTCTTGTTGTAGGTTTTCCTATAAAAATCATGGTAGGTTTTGTAGTTTTATTGACAGTTTTAAGCTCTATTATGTTAATTTTTAAACGAGAAATATTTGAAGCAATAAATAAATTAGGCATACTATTTGTTTAAATTTTAACTTAATCTTAATACTCTTTTTGCATACTTAGATAGTAATTAAAATAAATAAAGGCTATTTATGCATGGTTTTGTAAAAATATTGTTTTCCTTTTTGTTGATGTTATTTCTAATAGGTTGCAATGAAGAAGATATTACTTGTAGCGACAATGACACAAATAGACCATCTGCTCCCCTTGAAAAAGATGATTTATCGATGACGGTTCGTATAGATGAAAACGATACTCAAAAATACATACTCCCTCTAAAACCAAAACCAGGTACAAATTATAAAGTAAATTGCGGAAATAGTGGAGATTATCAATACGATATGAGTGGCGAATATACATGTCATTATAGCTCTGTTGGTGTTTATGATATCACTGTAAAAGGAGACTTAGCTAGCATGAATAGCCAATTAGGCCCAAATGCCAATAAGTTAATTTTACTCAACCAAGCAAAAGAAGACTTAGCTAGTATGAATAGCGAAATAGATTCAAATGCTCATAAGTTAATCTCACTCAACCAATGGGGCAAAAGTGCTTGGACTAGTCTAGAAAAGGCATTTTTCAATTGTGAAAATATGGAACTTTTAGCAAAAGATGCTCCTAATCTTACAAAAGTAGACAATGATAATGATAATGTTCCTGTAAGCTATATGTTTTACAATACTAAAGAATTTAATCAAAACATAAGTGATTGGAATGTGAGTGGTGTAACCAACATGACCAACATGTTTAATAATAGTA
>JAERRW010000014.1 GCA_016735235.1 Sulfurospirillum sp.
TCTGGAAGTTTAACTCCATTAAAAGTTGTATTTTTTACAATTGTATAGTGCATTTGGTCTTCAAAAATTACTTTACTTCCTATAGACAAAGGCTCATCAAAGCTATAATCTCCCATAATATCGCCAGCTAAACAACTGTTACCCGCAAGCTTATAGTTATATTTTTTTTCATGAAGTCTACTCGCATTTTGTACTTCAGCACGATATGGCATTGTTAAGATATCGGGCATGTGGGCTTCAGCCGAACTATCTAGTATGGCTATTTTCATGCCATTATCTACTATGTCCAAAACTGTGGTATGGAGTGTTCCTGTTTTCCAGCCTACCGCTTCGCCGGGTTCTAAATATACTTTTACGCCATACTTGAGCCTAAACTTTTTTATAATAGTTATTAGTTTTTGAGTATCATAAGACTCTTTTGTTATGTTATGTCCTCCGCCAAAATTTATCCATTTACATGTATAGATAATATCACTAAATTTTTCCTCAAAACTATATAATACCTCTTCTAGAGCATCGGTATCTTCTTCAAAAAGAGCATGAAAATGAAGACCTTCAACACCATCTAAATCTTCTTTTTTAAAATTTTTATCTGTAACTCCTAATCTGCTATTTACTCCGCAAGGATTATACAAATCTATACGAGATTTTGAAATTTCTGGATTAATTCTAAGCCCTATAGAAACTCTATTTTTAACTCTATTTCTATGTCTATTTAATTGGGCAAAAGAGTTAAAAACTATATGGTTTGAAATTTTTAAAATTTCATCTATATCTACATCTTTAAAAGCTGGGGAATAAGTGTGAATTTCGCCATTAAAGTACTCTTTAGCAAATTTTGCTTCATGAAGTCCGCTACATGCACAACCACTAAGATACTCACTAACCAAATCTGCTAATCCACTAAATGCAAAACCTTTAAGTGCCAAAAGAATATTTGCTCCGCTTTCATCTGAAATTTTTTTCAAAAGTTCCAAATTTTTACGAAGCAATCTCTCTTCACAAAGATAATATGGTGTATTCAACTACTGCTCCTTAAATTTCTCATTTAATACTATCCATTATTTTCTTTCTTATTTTTGTATTTGTCATATTCTCCCCTCTTAGCATTTTTAATTTCATATCATTATATTCAATAGATTTGTCGAAGTTTTTTTCATATGCTCCAAAACCATAGTGCATGGGAGTTTTATCGCTTATAGAATAAAAAGCTTTATCTGCTTTTATCCATCTATTTGAATCAAGCGCATAGACCCAACTTACTAAGCTTTTACTATCTTTTTTATTCTCTTCAATCCATAAAATTAAACACCCTATGTCATCAAAAAAATATGTTTTACCATCGCTTGTAACTGTTTGTGCTGTATGTTTTTTTCCAACTAAAAACATGTTGCACTCGGGACATTGTTCTTGATTGTCTTTAAACTCTAAAGGCTCTTGTTTGGTATTGACTATATCTAAGGAATTTTGTGTTTTTAAAATAAAAAAAACTCCTAAAATAGCAACAATAGGAAATAAAATTAAAACTGTTTTTTTGATCATCAGCTACCTTTATAATTTTTTTTGAAATTTAATTGAAATCAACTAATTTTAAATATCTCATCAAAATCAAACTCTACATATTTATTGATTAACTCATGGTTTTTTTGTTCTACATTATAAAGATAAAGCTCCACTTTAAAAGTTGGGTACTTTTTATTGAATTTATCATTAATAAATATCTTTTCAAAACCCTCTAACTTATCTTTTGTATTATAAACTCCTTGATTTAAGCCCTTGGGGTCTATAAATTTAATTTTATACTTATCATCTTTTTTTAACCAAAATATAAAATCAGGATAAAATTTTGCTATTTTAGATTTTTCATAATCTACATAAGGAATATAAATATTGTCTGTAACTTGCTGTATTTTGCTAAAATACCAATTATCATAACAAGCTAGTTTGTTATTTTTTTCTCCTAAATACTTCTCTAAATTATTAATGAAATCTATTTCACTTTTTTCGTTGATAATGTTTCTAAAAAAATCATTTTCATTTTTATCTTTCATGAGCAGAGGTGTATAGAAATGTTTTTTTAGATTTTTTATTTCTACTAATCTACTCTTTTGAACTGTTTTTGAGCCAAGCTTTTGAGTTTTTTCCATCAACTCATCTATTGTAATATCTCTATTATCAAACTGTTTTTTTAGATGGTCTTTTTTATCTTCTAAGTTAGTCGCGCTATTAGAAATATCATTTTCTATATCTTCTTTTTGACTTTGAGTAATTTTAGCCATATTTACTTTTATATCTTTATAGTGTTTTATTTCATCACTTAGCTCTATAAACTCATCTATGTCTTGATGTTTAGTATTAAAAAAATTATCTATTTTATTTATTAAGTGCAACTCGTCTGCTCCACTATCGTCGTGACCATTTAAGACAAAATATTTTTTATGGTCACTAAAAGTCAATTTCTCAATAGTTCGTTTTGCCAAATTTGATGAGCTATTAATGTCAATCATATTCATCAAAATAACATTTAAAGATGATCGTTTTAAAAAATTATTGACCCTAACATGTTCTGCTTTAGGAAAATTATATGCAATATCTTGCTTCTCTATTTTTTGTTTATATTTGGGAATATAAAGAGGTATTTTAGTTTTTTCTATTTTAGTGATTCCTTTTAGTCTCTCAAACTGCTCCTCTTTGTCTGGAAGTTCTGCAAATATAGAATCTATATCTTGTTTTGATGTTGAAAAAATAAAAAGAGATTCTAAGGCATTAGCATTTTTTAAAATTTCATTTTTATTGTCTATATTTTCCAACTCTTCATAGTTTAAATTTTGTAATCTTTTTCTAGTATTTGGTATTGGTTCAATTCTAACACCACGACCCATGGTTTGCATTACATACTTTTTTGCATTAGAGCTACCAATATTTAAAAAGTTTATAATATTTGGGCGATTACTATCCCACCCTTCACTAAATATTTTACTGCCCATTAAAATATTTATAGTGCTTTGCTTTTCATTTATGGTATCAAAATAGCTTTTATTGCTTATGTCTTTGCTGATATCATACCCATAAAGTATGCCATTGCTCCAACTTTTAACATCACTAATTTTAAGCATTGCAAAATCTTCACTTTTTGAAGATGTCTTTATTTTGAAAAGAAGTTCATCTTTTAAAGATGTTCTTTTACACTCAATAACACCATTTGAGCTAGAGTTAAAGACATGTATTAATATATCTTTATAGCTTACATTACTAATAGAGGTTATAAAATTTTCACTAATTACCTCATCGCCAAATATATATTTTTTATTATTAAATAACTTATTTGTCAAATCTTTTTTTAATTCATCAAAATTTATAGGTTTTTCTTTTGCTATATTTAAAAGCGACAAAAAATATAGTTTTAAATCTGCGTTCTTTATATTGACAGTATTTGCAACTGTTATCATGAGTGGGTTGTGATATAAATTTTGATCTATATTTTTCAAAATTTCATATTTCTTTTTAATAGCGGTAAACATTATGCAAGATTTTAAAATAATATCTTTTTTATCATTTGGATTAAATTCTTCTCTATTTTTACTCTTATTGAAACCCTTAAATTCTTCATCAACTACTTTGATATTTTTTCCATAACCCGCTTCATTGAACTTTGCAAGATTAAAGTTATAAACAGTAGAAATTTTGTCTATGTCATCTACAAAAGTTGCTGAAAAATTAAAAATAAATCCATTTTTAGCCATCTCATTATAGTAATTTTTTTTAGTGCTTAACTCATCTTTGCCTTTATGAGCCTCATCAAGAATAATATACCACTTGCCACCATTTAAATAATTTTCATAATTAAGTCTTTTGCCATCTGTTTTTTTACTTACATTAGATTCGTTGTCTATTAAATCACTTCTATAATAAAATATATTTACACTATCGGTAGTAAAAAGATTGTTATCATTTTTAATCTTCTCATAATTTTTCAAAGAGTTTAGCTCTAGTGTAAAGTTAGAGTGTTTGTTAAATTCAACAATATGCTCTTTAACTTGTTTTAAAATCTTATTCGTTGGAGCAAGTATTAAAATATCATTTTTATCAATATAATCTTTTTTTGAAAGTTGATACAAAACTTCAATGAGCTTTATCATCACTATACTTTTACCACTCCCTGTTGCCATCCAAAAAGAGGCACGATTAAGAATTTTTTCTATAGTTAAGTTCTCTTTTGTAAATTTGTCTTCATCAAAACCTTTTAATTCATAATAGTTTTTTAGCTTTATTTTATTAGAATAATACAAATCTAAAATAGCAATTATATTTTTGAGTGCCTCTTGTTGATAAGTAAATAGTGAGATATTGGAAGAGAACTTATCTAAATCAACTTCACTGTTTATATCTACTCGCAAATCTCTGTTTTCTAGTAAATCTTGGGCTATTTTTTGTAGTATGTTTGTCAT